>DASXAN010001185.1:0-2682 GCA_036406755.1 Gemmataceae bacterium | reverse complement strand
AATCCTGTCTGCCGGCCTGTTTGTCCCGCCCACTCTCGCGGCCGATGATAACGCGGTTGCCAAACAGAAACAGGCGGCCGATGCGAACTACAAGGCCCTGCAACTGGCCCCGGTCGGCCGGGCCGAGAGCACAAACTTCCTTCTCTACGGGACGTTGCCCGACGCCCGGTTGAAGGTGCTGGCTGCGAACCTGGAGAAGCAGTCCTCCACCGCGGCCCGAGCGCTGCAATTCGATAAGGACTCGAAGCCGTGGACGGGCAAACTCACCGTGTACGTCTTCGCGGACCGCGGGCAGTTCCGGTCGTTCGTCCGCCAGATCGAGAAGCGCAGCCCGGACGAAGGGGAGCAGAGTTCAGTGAACGCCCGCGGCGACATGCCGCACCTCGCCGTCAGCCCCGGGCAGGGCAAGGAGTCGCCGACGGCCGAGGCCGAAGCCGGTTACCGAGTCGCGGCCACAATGCTAATGGCCAAGGCCAAGGGCACCGAGTTGCCGGAGTGGCTAACGCTCGGGTTCGCCCGCGCTACGGCCGCGCAGGCGGTGAACTCCCCGGCCGGCGTCCGCAAGCGGGCCGCTCGCCAGCTCGCCGGCCGGCTGAAGCCGGCCGACGCCTGGAACGACATGCTGTCCATCGAGCAGCGGCTCCCGCTGGCGACCAGCGTCGCAGATTACCTATTCTACGGCAAAGGACTCGCCAAGCCCGGTGACTTCCTGCTCGCCTTCCGCCCCGACGACGACAAGCCCATGAAGACGGTCTGGGACGCCCTGGAGGCGGTGAAAACCACACAGGAACAGTTCGAGGCCGGTTACGTCAAATGGCTCCGCGGCAATAGCTGACCGAACCGCTGAGTTACCTCTCACGATGAGGCACGCAATGTCCTTGCGCACCCAGATCCTGCTGGCACTCGCCGCCGCCGCCGTCGGCATTCCGGTCCTGCCTGCCGACACGGCCCCGGCGGAGAAGTCGCCGCTCGCCTGGAAGAAGGTCGTGATCGACAAGGTCTTCCGGTCCGAGGGTGTGGCCGTCGCCGATGTGAACCGCGACGGCAAGCTCGACATCCTCGTCGGCGACTTCTGGTACGAGGCCCCCGACTGGACGATGCACCCGATCCGCCGCGTGAACGAGTTCAACGAAGCGGTGAAGGAAAAGGACTACTACGGCAACGGGCTGAAGAGCTACAGCGAGTGCATGCTCTGCTGGGCCGAGGACCTCAACGGCGACGGCTGGCCGGACCAGATCGTCATCGGCTTCCCCGGCAAGGCGGCCCTGTGGTACGAGAACCCGCAGGGCAAGTCGGGGGCGTGGAAGGAGCACGTCATCTGGCCGAGCGCGTGCAACGAGACGCCGCAGTACGTGGACCTGTTCGGCACCGGTAAGCGGGTGCTGGTCATGGGTGCCCAGCCGCACGGCAAGGAGCACGAGGGCCAGATGGCCTGGTTTGCCCCCGGCAAGGACCCGACGCAGCAGTGGGAGATGCACCCGATCAGCGAGCCGAGCGCGCCAGGTAAGGAAGTCCCCGGCACGTTCCGGTTCTCACACGGGCTGGGCGTCGGCGACGTGAACGGCGACGGCCGGGCGGACGTGATCTCCACCGGCGGCTGGTGGGAGCAGCCGGCCGAGGGGATCAAGGCCCCCGGCCCGTGGACGTTCCACCCGGCCAACCTGGGCGAGCCGGCCGCCGACATGTTCGCCTACGACATGGACGGCGACGGCAAGCCGGATGTGATTAGCTCGTCGGCGCACAAGTTCGGCATCTGGTGGCACCAGCAGCGGCCGGGCCCGAACGGGTCACCAAGTTTCCTCAAACATGACCTGTTCCCGAAACTCGTGTCCGAGACGCACGCCGTCCATTTCGTGGACCTCGACGGCGACGGGCTGAAAGACCTGGTGACCGGCAAGCGGTTCTGGTCACACGGCCTGAACGAGCCGGGGTCCGACAAGCCGGCGCTGCTCTACTGGTTCAAGGCCCGCAAGAGCGCCGATGGCATGACCGCCTTCACCCCCTACGTCATCGACGACAACTCGGGCATCGGCACGCAGTTCGAGGTGACCGACATGAACGGCGACGGCAAGCTCGACATCGTCACGTCCAGCAAGAAGGGCGTGTACGTCCACC
Organism: Gemmataceae bacterium; assembly: GCA_036406755.1. Lineage (GTDB taxonomy): Bacteria > Planctomycetota > Planctomycetia > Gemmatales > Gemmataceae > DASXAN01. The sequence continues at coordinate 567 of DASXAN010001185.1, read as the reverse complement.
TGCAGACACCCGGGAAATGACTCATGGGGTGTGACGTTGCGGGTCGTGGCGCGGGCCTGATTGCCCGGGCGGCAAGTACTTTGCGGGCCTGATTGCCCGCGCGGCAAATTGACCTCGGCCAGCGGTGGCGGGTACACTGGCCTCCGGCTCGCCGCCCGCCCCACCCCTCGCCATCCTGGGAGTCCTCGGCATGCACCCGCTCGACCGCCGCGAGTTCCTCTTCGACACCGGTCGGTTCGCCGCCGCCCTCGCCGCCGCCGGCCTGCTGCGACCATCTGCCGCCCCCGCCGCCGACGAGAAGCCGGCCCGCGGCAGCGCCAACGACCGGCTAAGGGTCGCCATCCTCGGCGCCCGCGGCCGCGGCGTCGACCACGTCGGCAGCGGCACCAAGGAGGGCTGGCTGCATGCCGGCAACAACGCCGAGATCGTGACCATTTGCGACTGTGACGAGGCCGTGATCGGCAAGGCCATGAAGGCGGCCGAGAAGGGGCAGCACAAGCCGCCGGCCTATGTCAAGGACCTGCGCAAGGTCATCGACGACCCGTCGATCGACGTCATTTCCGTCGC
>DASXAN010001184.1:0-1560 GCA_036406755.1 Gemmataceae bacterium | reverse complement strand
GCTTGTCCCGGCGGTCTTCGTCACTCCAAAGACCGCCGGGGCAAGCCCGGCGGCTCGCCGACTCATCTTGAACGGCACTCTCACAACGGCTTGCCGCACTGGCTGCAGAACCTGGCCGTCTCGTCGTTCAGTGCCCCGCAGCTGCGGCACCGCACCTTCACCTCCGGCACCGGCGGCGGCTGCTGTTCGGTCATCTTCTTCAGCGGCCCGACCTCCTCCAGCGCGTCGCCGAGCACGCCGCCCGCCGTCCGCGCCCACGGCTCCACGTCCTTGCGGGCCTGCCGCGGGTTCAGGATCATGCCGCTGCCGGCCCAGCCGCGGGCACCGATGGCCATCATGAAACTGCCGACGATCAGCAGCACCATGCCGCCGACCGCCCGGGCCGCGAACCCGAACATCTCGCCGCCCGGGTTGTCGGGGAACCCTTGGCCCATCCGCAGCGGCATGATGCAGAAGTTGGACAGGAACAGCAGGAAGCCGACTGCGGTGACGGCCATGCCGGCGTAGTACAGCTGCCGGCGGCCGGGCGGGATGTCGCGGTTCGGGTCCGGCGGGGCTGACGACATGGGGCGGTCCTCCGGAAACCGAGCCAGGGTGTTTCTCTCCCGACTCGTTATTCGACGGCGCGGGCGGCCGCTTGCGCGGCCCTGCCATGACCATGCTCGTTGTGCGCCAATTGTCGTGAATCGGCCAGCGTTGACCGGGCCGCCGGTCACATCCCGGACAGGTCGATCGACTCCGCACGCACGGCGAGGAAGACAGCTGCGGCGACCGGCACGGCCACCGCCAGCACTTGTCCGGCTAACCGGCCGCGGGGTAGCAACGACGCAACGGCGAGCAGCAGCGGTGCGACGGCAACCAGGACAAAGCAGGCGAGCGGCACGTCGGAGAAGGTGTTCTCGTAGCCGAGGGCGAGCAGCCCCGGCAGGAGCACGGCGGCGACCGGGAGCAGTCCGTCGGCCACCGCCCGGCCGCGGCCGGCCAGCCCGATCCCGGCGATGAGCGCCGTCAGCACGCCGGCGAGCAGGGCGAACCGGGCGTTGCCAGACCGCTCCAGCACCACTGCGGCCGCGGCCGCCGTCAGCGCCAGCAGCCACGGCCATGTCCGGCCCGGCCGGCGCGACAATGGCTCAACTAGCCAGGCGGCGAACACACCGGCCGCCACGGCCGCGAATGCCCGGCCGCGCCACGGCTCGGCGTCCTCCCAGGTCGGGGCGACGACCCAGGCCGTGATGACGGCGACTATTGCCCCGAGGGCGGCGCGGACCGGCCACGGCCGGGCGAACAGCCCGGCGAGCGCCGCGGCCACGGCGACGGTCGGCAGCCAGTCGCGCCGTTCGATCGGTTTGACCGGGACGAGGTCAGCGGCGACGACGGCGGCGATCAGCCCCGCGACGGCGGCGACCGCAGTCAGTCGGCGGACGGCCTCTTCGCCCAATGTTGGCCGCAGCCGTAGTGGCAGGCCGACGACGGCCGCCGCGACGGCGGTCGGCAGGGTGACGGCGGAGAGAAAGGTGTCAAACATAGAAGGGGATGCGCGCTCGGCGGAGCGTGGGGGGG
>DASXAN010001183.1:0-1735 GCA_036406755.1 Gemmataceae bacterium | reverse complement strand
AAGGCGCCGGCCGCGTCGCTGAACCTCTCGACCTACATCGCCCTGTACACGTACGGCTACCGCAACGTCTACGAACTCGGCCCGCAAGTTGACCCGAAGCAGTCGAAACTGCCCCTCGTGCCCACCGCCCGGCATGCCGAGTAAGATGATCGGCGTGAAAACCGCCGCGATCAACCGGCGCGACTTCCTCTGCCGCGGCAGCGTAGCGCTCGCCTCCGCGGCAGCGATGGCGGTGCCGCAGACTGCGACAGCTGCCGGCCGGCCGTTGGAGATCGGGACCGGCCCGCAACTGTTTCTCGACGACTTCGTGATCGACGGACTGGACAGTCTGGCCCGCCGGGTCCAACACCCCGAGCGGCTACCCAGCCCGGTGCTAGACAGTAAGACGTTCGGCACGACGCAGCCGTACCTGACGGTGCTGCCCGACCGCGGCCGGTTCCGCGTCTGGTACAACCGCGGCCCGGCCGTCTGGCACGCCGAGTCGGACGACGGCGTCAGCTGGGCCAACCCGCGCGTCGCCTGGGACGTACCCCGCGGCTACGGGGCCAGCCTCGTGGACGACGGCGACGGCGTGGCCGACCCTTCGCGCCGCTACCGCCTGGCCAACTGGCAGGCGACCGGCAAGAGCGAGAACGCCGGCATGTACGTCGGCTTCTCGCCGGACGGCCTCCGCTGGACCGCCCACGACAAGAACCCGGTCCTACCCACCTGGCCGGAGGAGCCCGGCAAGCCGTCCAAGCACAGCGTCGGCGACATCATCGACGTGTACTACGACCGGCCCGCCCGGCTGTACCGCGCGGCGGTGAAGCTGCCGGCCCTGGCGTCCGATGGCTACGCCCCCGGGCCGCGGGCCGGCAACACCTTCCGCCGCCTCGTCGGCATGTCCGCCAGCCCGGACTTCGTCCGCTGGCAGACGCCGTGGCGCATCCTCACGCCCGACGACAAGGACGACGGGCTGCCGGAGTTCTACGGCATGGGCGGCATGCACCTGCGCGGCGGGCTGCACGTCGGTTTCCCCCGCATCCTCCGCGACGACCTGCCGTGCGACCCGGGCGGCCCGGCGAACGGCATCGGCTACGCCGTGCTGGCGACGAGCCGGGACGGCGTAACGTGGCGGCGGTACCGCGAGCCGTTCCTGGACCGCAACCCGGAGCGGGGCAGCTGGGACCACGCGATGACGTGGGTGGGCGGGGCCGTCCCGGTCGGTGACGAGGTCTTCCTCTACTACGGCGGCTACGCCCGCGGCCACAAGGTCGCCGCCCAGACCGAGCGGCAGATCGGCTTGGCCAGAATGAAGAGAGACCGGTACGTGGCACTCGTCCCTACCCGGGAGGAAGGCACAATCCGAACGCCGGCTGTACTCGTCCCCGGCGGCCGGCTGACGGTCAACGCCGGCGCCGCACGGGGCGCGGTGCGCGTCCGCCTGTTGGACGCGGGCGGCCAGCCGCTGACGGACCTCGGGACGGCGGACGCGAAGCCAGTTACCGGGGACGTGCTCGCCGGCGAGGTCCAGTGGCCGAAGCCGCTGGCGGTCCTGCGCGGCAAGCCGGTCCGCCTGGAGTTTACCGTGCGTCAGGCGGCGCTATTCGGGTTCGAGTTCCATCCCGCGTAGATCGGGTGCGGCCCGGTCCGACCGGAGTGCCTGTGAATCAGGATCGGATGACACGCCGGACGTTCGTGGGGGCCGCGGCCGGGGCCGCACTGGCGGCGGAGGCGCTGCGGGCCGAGCCACCGC
>DASXAN010001182.1:0-1985 GCA_036406755.1 Gemmataceae bacterium | reverse complement strand
GCGCAAGCGGCTCGGCAGGAGCCTCGCCCTCCCGGCCCCTTACCCGCCAATGGAGTGCATGGTCCGCGCCGGCTTCACGAACCGGGCCGTGTTGATCTCGTGCCCCTCCCACTTCGCCGCCACGCTCCGCCGCAGGGCGTCGGCGATCGCCGCGGCGTCCGTCGCCGGCCGCAAGAGCGGCTTCACGTCCAACTCGTCCAGGGCGAACAGGCAGTTGCGGAGCTTGCCCTCGGCCGTCAGCCGGACGCGGTTGCACCTGCGGCAGAACGGCCGCGACACCGACGCGATCATCCCCACCCGCCCGCCGCCTTCGGCGTAGCGGAAGTCCATGGCCGGGGCCCGCGGGTCGTAGTCCTCGGCCGGCACCAGCGGGGCCACCTCCCGCTCGATCGCCTCGAGGATCTCGTGGGCGAAGACGACCTTCTCCCGCTCCCACGCCTCCGAGCCGATCGGCATGTACTCAATGTACCGCATCTCCAGGCCGCGGTCCCGGGCGTACCGGGCCAGCGGGACGACGTCCTGGTCGTTGACGCCGCGCAAGACCACGGCGTTGACCTTGATCCGCTCGAAGCCGGCGTCCCGGGCCGCGTCGATGCCGGCGAGCACGTCGTCCAGCCCGTCGCGGCGGGTCAGTTGCCGAAACCGGTCCGGGTCGAGCGTGTCCAGGCTGACGTTGAGCCGCCGCAGGCCGGCGTCGTAGAGCGGCTTGGCTTGGACTGCCAGCACGACGGCGTTGGTCGTCAGCCCCAGGTCGCGGACGCCGGGGATGTCGTGCAACAGCCGCACCAGGCCGGGCAGGCCGCGGCGCAACAGCGGCTCGCCGCCGGTCAGCCGGACCTTGTCGATCCCCAGCCCGGTGGCCACGCGGACGAACGCGGCGATCTCCTCGAAAGTGAGTAGCTCGGAGCGGTCGAGGAACGTGACCTCCTCCGGCATGCAGTAGGTGCAGCGGAGGTTGCAGCGGTCGGTGACGCTGACCCGCAAGTTGTTGTGCACGCGGCCGAAGGTGTCGATCAGCGGGTCAGACATCGGTCGCCCCCGCGGATTCGGGGTGAACCCATTCCGTGGACCCGTCGGCCCAGTGCTCCTTCTTCCAGATCGGCACCAGCTCCTTGAGGCGGTCGATGGCGTGGCGGCAGGCGGCGAAGGCGTCGGCCCGGTGCGGGCAGCTGACGGCCACGGCCACGCTCACCTCGCCGACGTCCATGTGCCCGAGGCGGTGCACCATCGCAATCTCGCCGACCGGCCAGCGGTCGCGGACGTCGGCCTCGATCTCGGCCAGCTTCTTCTCCGCCATGCCGGGGTACGCCTCGTAGTCGAGGGCGACAGTGACCTTGTCACCGGTCAGGTCGCGGACCGTGCCGAGGAAGGTGACGACGGCCCCGCAGTGCGGGGCGCGCACCTGCTCGGTGAGCGCCTGGTGGTCGATCGGCTCGCGGGTCAGGCGGATCATGGGTTCATCCGGGCGCCGCGGGCGGCCCGTTTTTCGGCACCGGCGGCGGCAGCGGCTCCGTCCGCATGATGTGGAACAGGTCCACCGTCGTCCACCGGTCGTAGTGTTTCTGCTCCGGGTTGGCCGCAAGCCCAATGAGGACGGACCGGCGGCCGAGCATGAACAGCTCGGGGTGTCGGACCTCGAACGCCGTGCCATCGGTCAGGTACAGTCGGAACGGTGCGAAAGGCCGGGCGTCCAACTGGGCCTTGAGGTCGTCAAACGTCATTCGCTCCTCCACCACTCACCGGCGGCAGCAGCGCCACTTCCGCCCCCGGCGGGATCGCCGCGTCATCACTCGCGAAGTCCTCGTTGACCGCCACCGCCGACCGCGGCAACAGCGGCCGCAGCGGCGGGCACGTCTCGCCGAGTCGGCCCCGCAAATCGGCCACGGTCGCCCCGGTTGGTAGCTCGACGGCCAGAGCGTCGGCCCCGGCCAAATCTCGGGCGCGGGCGAACAGGCGGACCCGGACGGTCATTGTACCACCAGCCC
>DASXAN010001181.1:0-6518 GCA_036406755.1 Gemmataceae bacterium | reverse complement strand
GGGGGGGGTGGGGGTGAACTGGGCGGCCCAGGCGGCGTCCTCGGGGGCCAGTCGGGGCGCCGGCGGCTGGCCGTAGATGCGGACCGCGAACCCGCCGGCGTCGTAAGTCTTGTGCAGAAGAGCTTGCAAGTCGAGGGTCGCATCGACCCGGGCCGGTGTTACCGGGATCGGAAGTTCGGGCAGCCGGTCCCGCATGCGAATCGGCCACAGGCCGGCTTCTGGCCGCTGGACGGGACGGCTGACCAGGGCGTAATAGTCGCACAGCGGCAACCCCTCGACCGGCGGGCGGTGGCCGCCGCGGAGCAGGTCGATCTCCACCAGGTTCGCCGGACTGTCGAGCACCTGTTCGCGCTTCGCCAAGTACTGATCCCGCGGGCGGCCCGGCCGTTTGTTCGTCGGGCTGAGCAGTTCGATAACCGTCAGCACCATATTCCCCTCTTGGTCGCGGATTTCCAGGTACGACTGCCGTTCCAAGACCGGCACCGGTGTCAGACCGACCACCGGCGCGACCACGGCTGTGCCGCCGGCCGCCACCGGTGGACTACCGTTCGCGTCGGGTGTTGACACGGCAACGTCGGCCCGGCCGACCAAGCGGTCGTCCTCGTCCGGGTAATGCTGGACGAACAGGTGCTCCTCCACGCTGACGTAGTAATCGGGCAGCAGCTGGGGCAGGAGGGCCTCGGCCGCGTAGACGAGAAACCTGTTGTGGAAATCGGCCCAACGGCCCGGCCTCTCCAGGTACGGGTTCATCCCCGGGAACGGTGACGGCATCGCCCGGCCCTCCGCGGCCGCCCGCCGCCGGATTCCGTCGCCCGGCGGGCCGCCGCCTGTAGAATACCCGCCGCCCACCGGTCCGGACCAGGGGAGCCGCACCGATGGCCCGCAAATCTCGTCCGCCGGCCGCGGACGCCGCCATCCCGGACAAAGTCCGCCCGACCTACGACGCCGTCGTCGCCAAGACCGACGCCTTCTGCCGCGACCATCTCACCGCCGAGTACACCGACTTGTGCCGCAAGCTGGCCGGCGTCCTCGCCCGCAAGCGGCCGTCGCCCCTCACCCGCGGCAAGCCCGAATCGTGGGCGGCCGGCGTCGTCCGGGCCGTCGGCTGGGCCAACTTCCTCGGCGACCCGTCGCAGACGCCCCACATGGCGACGGCCGACATCGACCGGGCGTTCGGCATCTCCGAGGCCACCGGGCACGCCAAGTCGAAGGCGATCCGCGACCTGCTCGACATCCGCCGCTTCGACCCGGACTGGACCCTGCCCAGCCAGATGGCGAAAAACCCGTTGGCCTGGCTGATTTCGGTGAACGGCATCCCGGTGGACGCCCGGCTGTTGCCGCGGGAGGTGCAGGAGCAGGCGGTACGGAAGGGCCTGATCCCGCCCATCCCCCGCGAGGACGAGGACGAGGCGCGGCCGGGCCCGGCGACGGACCGGACCTACCAACTCAAGGTCACGCTCGCCGACATCCGCCCGCCGGTCTGGCGGCGCATCCGCGTGCCGGACTGCACCCTCGACGAGTTGCACGACTCCATCCAGACGGCGATGGGCTGGGAGAACGCCCACCTGCACCACTTCAAGGTCGGCGGGCAGTATTACGGCGACCCGGAGCTGATGGGCGAGAACTTCGCCGAGTTCGGCTACAAGGACTCGACCATGACCCGGTTGAGCGACATCGTCCCGGCCGGGGGAAAGAAACTCCGGTTCGAGTACGAGTACGACTTCGGCGACTCGTGGTGGCACGAAATCCGGGGCGAGAAGGTCGAGGAGGGCCGGGCGGAACCCGAGTGCGTCGCCGGTGCCCGCGCCTGCCCGCCAGAGGACTGCGGCGGCCCGTGGGGCTACGCCGACTTCTGCGACGCCGTCGCCGACCCGAACCACGAGCGGCACGAGGAGCTGACCGAGTGGATCGGCGGCCCGTTCGACCCGGAGGCGTTCGACCCGGAGGCGGCGACGCGGCGGATGAGGCGCGGGCTGCCAAACTGGCGGACCGCCCGATGACGCCCACACGAGGAGGCGCAACCATGATCGACGACCGCAGACACTTCCTGGCCGCGACGGCCGCCCTCGGCCTCGGCCTCTCGGCCGGCCAAGTCCGGGGCGACGACAAACCCAAGGGCGACACGAAGGACCAGCCGGACGAAGAAGTCGGGGCGACCGAGGACCTGATGCGGGAGCACGGCGTCCTCAACCGCATCCTCCTGATCTACGAGGAGGGACTCCGCCGGCTGCGGGGGAAGGAAGATGTGCCGCCGGAGGTGTTCCACAAGCCGGCCACGCTCGTCCGCACGTTCGTCGAGGACTACCACGAGAAACTCGAAGAGAACTTCATCTTCCCCGAGTTCGAGAAGCAGAAGAAGCTGGTCGATCTCGTCAAAACCCTACGGGACCAGCACCAGGCCGGGCGGCGGGTGACGGACGTGGTCCTCCGCAACGCCGTCGGCGACCGGTTCCGCCGGGAGGACGCCCGCGGCGAGGTCGTCCGCGCCTGCGAGGCGTTCGTCCGCATGTACCGGCCGCACGAGGCCCGCGAGGACACGGTCCTGTTCCCGGCCCTGCACAAGATCGTCCCGGCGAAACGGCTCAAGGACCTCGGCGAGCAGTTCGAAAAGGAAGAAGACCGGCTGTTCGGCGAGGAGGGGTTCGAGAAGACGGTCGCGCAGGTGGCCGCCATCGAGAAGCAGCTCGGCATTTACGACTTATCCCGGTTCACGCCGAGGTGAGGCATGAGGCTCCGGACGTACTTCGCGGGCCTCACGCCGACCACGTTCCTGCTCGCCCTCGCCAGCCTGTTCTCCGACGTCGCCTCGGAGATGATCTACCCGATCCTGCCCGTCTTCCTCACCGAGACTCTGGGGGCCAGCAAGGCCGTCGTCGGCCTGGTGGGCGGGGTGACGGAGGCGGTCCAGCAAGTCGTGCAGGGGCTGTCCGGCTGGGTGTCTGACCGGCTCGGCCGCCGCAAGCCGGTCGCGTTCGTCGGGTTCGCCGTCAGCGCCGCGGCCAAGCCGCTGATCGGCCTGGCCGCCGCCTGGCCGGGGGTGCTGGCGGCCCGGTGCCTGGACCGCCTCGGGTCCGGGGTCAAGTCGGCCCCGCGGGACGCCCTGGTGGCGGCGTCGGCGGACGCGGCGCACCGCGGCAAGGCGTTCGGCCTGGAGGGCGCCGGCGACAACCTCGGCGCCTTCCTCGGCCCGCTCGTCGCCCTGGCGCTGCTGCCGCTGTTCCGGGCCGACCCGTCGTCCATCTTCCTGATCGCGTTCGCCCCCGGGGTGGTGGCGTCGCTGCTGATCGCCCTGGTGCGGGAGCGGCCGGTCGCCGCGGCGGCGAAGGCGAAGCTGGACGTCCACGTCGGGCGGTTCCCGCGGGCCTACTGGGCGTACCTCGGCGCCGCCGCCCTGTTCGGCGTCGGCAACTCCAGCAACATGTTCCTCATCCTGCGGGCGACCGACGCGGCCACGCCGCTGGAGACGACGATCGTCGTCTACGCCCTGTACAACCTGGTCGCCGCCCTGGCGTCCTACCCGGCCGGGTACCTGTCCGACCACCTCGGCCGGAAGGCCGTACTCCTGATCGCCTTTCTCGTGTTCGCGGTCGTCTACGCCGGGTTCGGGGCCACGGCAAACCGGGTGGTGCTCGGGGGCCTGTTCGTGCTCTACGGGCTGTACCAGGGGATTTTCCGGTCGGTCGGCAAGGCGCTGGCGGCCGACCTGGTGCCGGCGGAGGTGCGGGCCAGCGGCGTCGGCTGGTTCTCGGCGACGGTGGGCGTCACCGGGCTGATCGCCAGCCTCGTCGGGGGGCTCCTGTGGGACCGGGTCGGTCCGCCGGCCACGTTCTTCTACGGGGCGGCGTCGGCGGTGGTGGGAAGTGTCGCGCTGGCGGTGGCCGTGCCGGGGCGGGTTAGCCGGCCCTGAACCGCTCCTCCGCCCACGGGTCGCCGCGCATGTGGTAGCCGCCGTGCTCCCACGCCTCCCAGAACCCGGGCCGGTCACGGTCCATGAACTCCACCCCCCGCACCCACTTCGCGCTCTTCCACGCATACAGCCGCGGCACCACCAGCCGCACCGGGGAACCGTGGTCCGGCTCCAGCGGCTGGCCGTTGTGCGCGAACGCGAACAGGCAGTCCTTGCCGAAGAAGTCGGCCAGCGGCAGGTTGGTCGTGAACCCCTGCTCGCAGTGGACCATGACGTGCGTGGCCGTCGGCTTCGGGGTGACGTGGTGCAACAGCTCCCGCGTCGGCACGCCCTCCCAGGCGTTGTCCAGCTTGCTCCAGCGGGTGACGCAGTGCATGTCGGCGTGCACGGTCACCCGCGGCAGGGCGGCGAACTCGGCCCAGGTGAAGCGGCGCTTCTCTTGCACTTCGCCGAAGACGTAGAAGTCCCACTCGCGGTCGAGGTCGGTGTAGTGCGGCGTTTCGCCGGCGTGCAGGACCGGCCATTTGCGGGTGAGCACCTGGCCGGGGGGCAGGCGGGGGTCGCGTTCGGACATCGGTCAGTCCATCCGGAATGACGAATGACGAAATACCCAATGACGAAATAACCCCGAAACCCCAAGCCCGAATGGCCGCGGACCCGGTTCGTCATTCGGACTTCGGGGTTGCTTCGTCATTGGGTATTTCGTCATTCGTCATTAGTAATGTGCGCCGCTCTTCCTGACGTGCACCGCCGGTTGCCCCTCGGTGTGCAGCCGGCCGGCCACCACCCGGCCGATCACCAGGTCGTGGTCGCCGGCCCCGAACCGGCCGGCCACCCGGCAATCCAGGTGGGCCAGCGCCGCCCGCAGCACCGGCACGCCTTCGTCCGTGCGGTACACGTCCAGCCCGGCGAACGCCGGCTCGCCCGGCCCGAACCCCTTGCCGAAGTGCTTGAGCAGGTCGGTCTGTCCCGCCGCCAGGACGTTCAGCGCGAACGCCGCCCCGTCGGCCAGGAGGTCCGCCGCCAACCGCCCCGGCTTGACCGCCAGGCTGACCTGCGGCGGGTCGAACGAGCACTGCTGCACCCAGCTGGCCAGCATCCCCGTCTCCTGCCCGTCCCGGGCGACGGTCAGGATGAACAGCCCGCTCGGCACCCGGCCCAGGGCGGCGGTCAGCGCTTGGTCGTGGGTCATCGGGGTCTCACTTGGTCAACAATTCCGCCACCAGCTTCGCGATCACGTCGTAGTCCACGTCCTTGTCCACGAACTTCTGCTCCAGCTCGCCCTTCTTGTTGAACACCATCACCAGCGGCGGGCCGTCGATCTTCAGCTTCGCCTGCCACACCTCCGGCTTCTCGTCGAGGATCAGGTTGGTCGTGGTGGCGTTCTGCTTCTCGAGGAACTTCACGACCTTGTCCTTGACGCCGTCCTCGGACAGGTCGTCGAGGCTGACGGAGACGGCGACGAGGCCGGCCTCGGCGTGTTTGTTGTGCAGCTCGACGAGCTTCGGGAACTCCCGCTTGCAGGGGATGCAGTAGTCGGCCCAGAAATCGACGACGACCACCTTGCCGCGGTTCTGCTTGATGAAGTCGCTCAGGCCGTCGTACTTGACGACCTTGACCGCGACCAGCGGGTCGGCCAGGGTGGGGCCGGCGAGCGCGAGCAGAATCGTGGCGGGAAGGGAGAACGTTCGCATGGGTGGTCCTTCCTGGAACGGGGCGGCGGGGCGTCCGGGTCATCGTACCGGCGGCGGCGGCGGGCGTCACCCCGGCCGGCGGATGCGGTAGAGGGTGCCCTTGTACCGCTGGCCGCCCGGTTCGCCGGCCCGGGCCACTTTCGTCTCGACCGGCCAGCCGAGGCGGCCCAGCTCCGCCTTCAGGGCCGCGGCCGGCGGCCGGTCCTGGTCCGTCCACAGGCACAGCCCGCCCGGCTTGAGCACCTTCGCCACCAGGGCCACCAGCGGCTCGACGTGGCGGGCCTCGTACGTCAAGTCCGACGCCAGCACGACATCGACCGCCAGATCGGCCGGCGGGGCGCGCCAGTCGAAGGGCAGCTCCACGAAGTTGGTCAACCCGTTGAGCCGGGCGTTGTTGGCGGCGAAGCCGACGGCGGTGGCGTCGTAGTCGCTGAAGATGACCCGCAGGCCGCGGGCCAGCGCGGCGATGCCCGGCAGGCCCAGGCCGCAGCCCACCTCCAAGGCAGAGGTCAGAGGACAGAGGTCAGAAGTCAGAACACCGCCAGCGGCCCCCTGACTTCTGACCTCTGTCCTCTGACCTCTGACTTCTGGCCACGGCTCGGCGAGGACGGCCTTGGCAAGCATCCGGGCGGCCGGCCACAGGTCGGCCCAGTACGGTAGGTACTCGTCGGCCGCGAACGCCTGCCGCACCGCCGGGTGCGCCAGCAGGTCATCCGACTCGCCCGGCCTGTCGATCAGGAACGCGTGCTCGCCCAGGATGACCTTCTCGCGGACGATCTTCGGGATGGCGTCCGGCGGCGTGGCGGGCAGCGGTCGCAGGTTCGTACTCATGATGAAGAAGAATGAACCACAGATGCACACGGATGGACACAGATAAAACAAACTAGACTTGTTTTATCTGTGTTCATCCGTGTGCA
>DASXAN010001180.1:0-3319 GCA_036406755.1 Gemmataceae bacterium | reverse complement strand
TCGGCGCGGCGGGCTCAACCGCCTTCGCCGCCGCCCGCAAGCTGGACGCACCCACGCTGACACGCTGGCTCGAACGGCTGGGCCTCGGCGACGACCGGCCGCTGGCCCGGCCGCTGACCACCGGCCGGCCCGGTGTCGTCGGTCGCCGCGGTCCGGCGAACGAGCCGAACGTCCTCGTCAACACGACCGACCGGCCGGTGACGATCTCGACGCTGACCCTGCCGCCGCGGTCGGTGGCGATCCACCCCGGCCCGGCCGGCGGCGTGGTGCTGGCGTGGCGCAGCCCGGTCAGCGGCACGGTGCGCGTCCGCGGACGGGTCGCCGACGCGGACGCCGTCTGCGGCGATGGTGTCGCCTGGGCGCTGGATCACCGCACGCCGGCCGGCCGGGACGAGCTGGTGGCCGGCGGCTTCGGCAACGGCGGCTCGCAGGACCTGTCCGAGCGGACGGTGGCCGTGCGCGAAGGCGAGTCGCTGGAGCTGGTCGTGCTGCCGAAGGCGAGCCACGCATGTGACACGACCGTGGTCGAGCTGACAATCGCCGCCGACGGTGGGCGAGAGTGGATAATCTCGCACGACCTGGTCGCTGACCCGGCCGCGATCAACGCCGGCGTCTGGTCAGTAGCCGACGCGACCGGCCGATCACGGACCGTGCCGGAAGCCGTCCGCGCCTGGCGGCGGGCCAGCGCCGCCGCGACCGATCGGGCCGGGCTGGAGGCTGCGGCCCGCGAGTTGGTCGCCGCCGGCGTCGTTGCCGATGACGGCCCGATTGACGAGGGGGCGCTGCCGGCCGACAGCCGCGCCGAGTTGGCCCGGCTGCGGGCGGAGCGGACGGAGTTGGAGAAGCTGTTAGCCCCGCCGCCGTTCGCGAACGGGGCACAGGAAGGCGGCGTGCCAGGTAGTCCGCACGCCGGGACGCACGACGTCCGCATCCACCTCCGCGGGCGGTACGATCGGCTCGGGAACACGGTGCCGCGGCGGTTCCCCACCATCCTCGCCGGTGACCATCAACTGCCGATCACCGAGGGCAGCGGCCGCCGCGAGCTGGCCGCGTGGTTGACTGACCCGCAGAATCCGCTCACTGCCCGCGTGATGGTCAACCGAATCTGGCAGCACCACTTCGGCGAGGGACTGGTGCGGACGCCGAGCAACTTCGGCTCACTCGGCGAGCGGCCGACGCACCCGGAGCTGCTCGACTGGCTGGCCGCCCGGTTCGTCGAGGGCGGCTGGTCGGTCAAGAAGATGCACCGGCTGATCCTGCTGTCCGCGACATACCAGCAGTCCAGCGCGCCGTCGCCGGAGGTCCTCCACGGCGACCCCGACAACCGCCTGTGGGCGCGGCAGAACCGCCGGCGACTAACGGCGGAAGAACTCCGCGACGCGCTGCTGGCCGTGGCCGGGCGGCTGGACCGCGGCGGCGGCGGGCCGGCGGACCGGGACTTCGCCCGGCCGCGGCGGACGGTCTACCAGATGACGGTGCGGTCGGACCGGAGCGGGTTCGGCCCGCTGTTCGACGCCGCCGACCCGACCGCCCCGGTGGACCGGCGGACGGACTCGACCGTCGCCCCGCAGGCACTGTTCTTGATGAACCACCCGTTCGTGGCGGAGCAGGCGCGGGCCCTGGCCGCCCAGGCGCAGGCCGGAGGCGGCGACGACCGGGCGCGAATCGGCCGGCTGTACGCCGCACTCTTCGGCCGGCCGCCGTCGCCGGACGAGCTGCGGATCGCCGCGGACCTGCTCGCCGGCGGGGACGCGGCCGCCTGGGCCGGCTACTGTCAAGTGTTGCTCCTGGCCAACGAGTTCTGCCACATTGATTGAGGACTGCGAGCGTGCTTTCGACCCCGCTGACCCGCCGCGACGCCCTCGCCCGCTTCGCCAACGGCTTCGGTCTGATCGGCCTGGCGTCCGTCCTCGCCGACGCCGCCCGCGGCGAACCCGCGCCGGCCGACCCGCTCGCCGTGAAGCCGCCGCACTTCGCACCGAAGGCCAAGCGGGTCATCTTCCTGTTCATGTCCGGCGGGCCGTCGCACGTCGACACCTTCGACCCCAAGCCGCGGCTGCAACACGACACCGGCAAGCCGCTGCCGTTCGAGATGCCCAAGCTGGTCCGCACCAAGACGGGCAACCTCCTCGGCTCGCCGTGGAAGTTCGCCAGGCACGGCGAGTGCGGTACGGAGGTCAGCGAGCTGTTCCCGCACGTCGCCGAGCACGTCGATGACCTGTGCGTGATCCGGTCGATGGTCGCGGACAACATCAACCACAACGGCGCCTGCCTCCAGATGAACACCGGCGAGCAGGCGTTCTCCCGGCCGAGCCTCGGGTCGTGGCTGCTCTACGGCCTGGGCAGCGAGAACCGCGACCTGCCGGGGTTCGTCGTCCTGAGCCCGTCGCAGCCGGCGCAGGGGGCGCCGCTCTGGAGTTCCAGCTTCCTGCCGGCCGCGTTCCAGGGGACGCTCGTCAGCGACCTGAAGAACCCGGTCGCCAACCTGCCGGCCGCCGGCGCCGACCCGGCCCGCCAGCGGCGGCAGCTCGACGCCCTGCGGGAACTGAACGAGCTGCACCGCGCCGGCCGCGAGGACGACTCCCGCCTGGCCGCCCGCATCGCCGCGTTCGAGCTGGCGTTCCGCATGCAGCGGGAGGCGCCGGAGGCGTTCTCCGTCGCCGGCGAAAGTCCGGCCACGCGGCAGATGTACGGCCTGGGCCAGAAGGAGACGGAGATCTTCGGCACGCAATGTCTGCTCGCCCGGCGGCTGGTCGAGCGCGGCGTGCGGTGCGTGCAGGTGTACCACACGCAGACGAGCAAGCGGTCGAGCTGCCAGCTCTGGGACCAGCACGGTGGCCTGAAGACCGAGCTGCCGGCCAATTGCCGGGCGACCGACCGGCCGATCGCCGCCCTGCTCACCGACCTGAAGGCCCGCGGCCTCTTGAAGGACACGCTCGTGCTCTGGGGCGGGGAGTTCGGCCGGACGCCGACGGCCGAAGGGACGGACGGCCGCGAACACCACCCGTTCGGGTTCACCATGTGGCTCGCCGGGGCCGGCGTCAAAGGCGGGATCGTCCACGGGGCGACGGACGAGTTCGGCTGGCACGCGGTTGAAGACAAGGTCCACGTCCACGACCTGCACGCAACGCTGCTCTACCTCATGGGCCTGGACCACGAGCGGCTGACGTTCCGCCACGGCGGCCGGGACTACCGGCTGACGGACGTGAGCGGGCGGGTGGTGCAGGAGATGCTGGCGTAACGGTCTGTCGGATTGCCCGTGTAGCGGGGAGCCGGAGGCGACCGCGCGGAGGCCTCCGCGCGGTCGCCTCCGGCTCCC
>DASXAN010001179.1:0-2795 GCA_036406755.1 Gemmataceae bacterium | reverse complement strand
GTCCGCCGCTTTGAAGTCGCCGCCCAGCACGTCCTTGCTCGGCACGCCTAGCCACCGGTCCAGCACGGCCGCGTACACTTGGCGGAAGTCGGTCGCGTGTTTCAGGTTCCCCATCTCCAGCTTCGTCAGGCTCGGGTGCTCGCCGACGACGCCGGACTTCACCCGCCCGCCGACCAGGAACATCGGCGCCGCCGCCCCGTGGTCGGTGCCGCGGCTGCCGTTCTCCTTCGCCCGCCGGCCGAACTCCGAGAACGTCATGACGCACACCCGGTCCTGGTGCCCGCGGGCGGCCAGGTCCTTGTAGAACGCCGTGACCGCCCCGGATACTTCGCGCCATAGGTTGGCGTGCGGGCCGTTCGCGCCGCCCTGGCCGGCGTGGGTGTCGAACCCGTCGATGGAGACGTAGAACAGCCGGGCGCCGAGGCCGCCGTCGATCAGCTGGGCCGCCAGCTTCAGCCGCTCGGCCAGGCCCGTCTGCGGGTACGCCTCCTTCGGCTGGTAGTTCTTGCCGATCTCCTGCAACCGCCGGCTGCTGGCGTAGGTGTTGACGGCCGTCCGAGAGACGAAGTCGAGCAGGTTGCCGTCCGACCTGGTCGAGAGGTTCGGCATCTCGGCCGCCCCTTCGATGATCGCCTTCTGCTGGCGGGTGTCGGCCCCGCCGGCGGCGACCACCTTGAGCTGGAAGTCGGCCAGCGACGCGATCGACGGTACCCGCGCCGGGGCCCCGGCCAGGGCGAGCGGGGCCGGCTCGTTGGCGTAGGCGACGTGGAACGCCGGGGACGCCGGGCTGTGCTTGAGCGCCTTGCCCAGCCACCCCTCGCTCAGCGAGTCGGCCATGCTGGCCGCCTGCCAGATGTCCATCGACCGGAAGTGCGACTGGCTCGGGTTCGGGTAGCCGACGCCCTGCACGACGGCCATCGCGCCGTCCTCGTACAGCTTCGCCATCCCCTCCAGCGCCGGGTGCAGGCCGACCGAGTCGTTGAGCTTCTTGACCTGGTCCTTGGCGATCTTGAGCGTCGGCCGGAGCTTGGCGTACTCCGGGTCGGCGAACGGGATGACGGTGTTGAGCCCGTCGTTGCCGCCGGTCAGTTGCACGACGACGAGGATGGTGTCCTTGGTGCCGGGCGCCCCGGCCTCGCCGGCGGCGCGGGCGGTGCGGCCGAGGAACGTCGGCACGGTGGCGCCGAAGGCGATCAGGCTCGACGTCTTCAGGAACTCGCGGCGGGTCGGGGACATGGCTCACCTCCGTCGTCCGTCGTCCGTCGTCCGCGGTCCGTGGCAAAAACCAGTCGGAGCTGTTTGCCACGGACCACGGACGACGGACCACGGACTAACTCAATTGGAACTCCGGCAGCGTCAACACCAGATGGCACACCGCCCGGACCGGGTGGGCGGCCGCCGCGTCCTCCGGCTCGTAGGCCGGCGGCCGGCGGCGGCGGGCGTCGGCCAGGTACTGCGTTAGCCGGTCCTTGCTCGCGGCCGGCACGTCGGCTTGCAGGAACAGGTCGAGGAAGAAGTCCACGATGCCGGCGTCGTCGGAGCGGCCGTGCTTGCGGGCCAGTTCGGACGGGTCGGCGTGCGACCGCAGCACCGGGTCGTCGGTGGACGTCAGGGCCAGCGCCAGGTTTTGGCGGAAGAGCAGCGTCTGAGCGTTCAGCCACGCCGGCCCGCCGTCCCATCCCTTGACCGACGGCGGGTGGAACAGGTGCTGGCCGAGCCCCTCCAGCCGGGCCGCCAGGGCGTTGACCGGGTGCGGCCGGGCCTCCAGCCCGCGGACGATGCCGACGGCGAACTCCACCGGCGACTTGATCTTCGCCCGGTACGATTCCGGGGCGAAGAACAGGTTCGACCGCAGCACCGTCGCCACCAGCGCCCCGAAGTCCCACCCGGATGAGCGGAACTGCTCCGCCAGCGGGGCCAGCAGCTCCCGCGTCGGCGGTGCGGTGTCGCTCACCAGGAACCGGTACAGCTTGCCGCAGATGAAGTACGGGCAGCACTCCTGATCGAGACAGATCCGCACCACGTCCTCGCCCTTCCAGCCGCCGGCCTGGCCGAGGACGGTCTTGGTCCCGTCGTCGTGCTGGGCGGAATTGAAATGAGCCTGGCCGTCGCGGATTTCCCAGCCGGTGAAGGCTCGGGCGGCTTCGCGGATGTCCTTCTCCGTGTAGTGGCCGATGCCGAGGCTAAACAGCTCCATTAGCTCCCGGGCGTAATTCTCGTTCGGCTGGCCCTTCTTGCTCTGGTTGGTGTCCAGCCAGACCATCATGGCCGGGTCCTTCGACATCTCCTGCAGCAGGTCGCGGAAGTTGCCCAGGGCGTGCCGGCTCATCAGGTCGTACATGCCGAGCATGTAGCCGGCGTTGCGGACCTTGGCGTTGCTGGTGGCGAAGTGATTGTGCCAGAACAGCGTCATCTTCTCCCGCAGCGGGTGCGGGCTGCCCATGACCAGGCGGTACAGCCACCAGGCGGCGAGCTGGTTGTCGTTGTTGACCCGCTTGACGCTGTCGGCCATGAACTTCGCGTTCCGCTCAAACGCGGCGTCCTCACGGCCGCGGAGGAGCTTGTCCACGGCGGCATCCGGCCCGTCCGCAACGGCGGCCTGGAGTTCGTCCCAGGTGGCCCCGAACGCGGCCCGGCGGTACAGGTGGCCGGCCTTGCGGAGGTCCCACGGGTTCTGCCCGGACGGCCGGTACGGCTCCCACGCCCAGTGGGGATCAATCATGGTCGGACCTCAGAGGAAGAAAATGAACCACAGATGCACACAGGTGAACACAGATAAATCACATTCCGGTTTT
>DASXAN010001178.1:0-2994 GCA_036406755.1 Gemmataceae bacterium | reverse complement strand
CGCGATCGAGATCGCCCGCCGGCTCGGGCTGCCGCTGGTCGCCACCTGCGACGCCCACTACCTGACCCAGGACGACGCCGGCGCCCACGACGTGCTCTTGTGCATCAACACCGGCCGGACGCTGCACGACGAGAACCGGCTGCGGTACGGGTCCGACCAGTTCTACGTCCGGGCCCCGGAGGAGATGTACCAGCTCTTCCCGGGCCACGCCGACGCGGTCCAGCGGAGCCAGGAGATCGCCGACGGCGTCCGCCTCGACCTGGACTTCTCGGCCCGCCACTTCCCCGTCTTCACGCCTCCCTCCAAGAAATCTCCGGAGCAGTACCTGCGGGAGCTGTGCGAGGAGGGTTTGCTCGAACGCTACGGCCCGACCGCGCCGCCTGAGGCCAGGGCTCGGCTGGAGGCCGCCCGCGCCCGGCTAGAGCACGAACTGGGCGTCATCTGCCGGATGGGGTTCGCCAGCTACTTCCTGGTCGTCTGGGACTTCGTCCGGTTCGCCCGGGAGAACGGCATCCCCGCGACGGCCCGCGGGTCTGGGTGCGGGGCGATCGTCTCCTACGTCCTGAAGCTCAGCCACGTCTGCCCACTGGAGTACGACCTGCTGTTCGAGCGGTTCCTCGACCCCAACCGGGCGGAGGCCCCGGACATCGACATCGACTTCTGCCAGGACCGGCGGGAGCTGGTCATCCAGTACGTCAAACAGAAGTACGGGGCGGAGAGCGTCGCCCAGATCGCCACGTTCGGGACGCTGGCGGCGAAGGCGGCGCTCAAGGACGTGGGCCGGGTGCTGGACGTCCCGCTGGAGCGGGTCAACGCCATCGCCAAGCAGGTGCCGGCCCGGCTGCACGTGACCATCGACGACGCCCTGGCCGAGTCGCCGGACTTCAAGCGGGAGTACGAGACGGACCCGCTGGTCAAGGAATGGGTGGACATCGCCCGCCGGCTGGAAGGGACGAACCGCCACTCCGGGGTGCACGCGGCCGGTGTGGTGATCGCCAACGGCGACCTGACCGACCACATCCCGCTCCAGCGGGCGATCCCGAAGGGGGACGAGTCCGGGGCGAAGTCGTCCAACGGCGAGCGGGTCGTCACCACGCAATGGGTGATGGGCGACCTGGAAAAGGTCGGCATGCTCAAGATGGACTTCCTGGGCCTGCGCACCCTCACGGTCCTCGACAACGCCGTCAAGCTGATCAAGCGGACCCGTGGCATCGACATCTCGCTCTACGACTTGCCGCTGGACGACGCCGAGACGTACCGGCTCCTCCAGCGGGGCGACGCGAAGGGGGTGTTCCAGTTCGAATCCGACGGCATCCGCGAACTGCTCAAGCGGATGAAGCCGGACAACATCCGCGACATCATTGCCTGCACCGCCCTGTACCGCCCGGGGCCGATGCAGGGCGGCCTGCTCGACGAGTACGTGGACTGCAAGAACGGCCGCAAGCAGCCGACGTACCCCCACCCCGTGATGCGGGAGGTGCTCCACGAGACGTACGGCGGCATGGTGTTTCAGGAGCAGGTTATGCGCATCCTGAACCGCCTGGGCGGGATCGAGCTGTCCAGTGCCTACGCCTGCATCAAGGCGATCAGCAAGAAGAAGCAGGAGATCATCGACGAGCGGCGGGCGGAGTTCCTGGCCGGGGCGCAGGAGCGGGGCCTGTCGCGGAGCCAGGCGGAAGAGATCTTCGGGCTGATCGTGCACTTCGGCGGGTACGGGTTCAACAAGTCCCACAGCGCCGCCTACGCCCTGGTCACCTACCAGACGGCGTACCTGAAGGCCCACTACACACCAGAGTTCATGGCCGCCTTGTTGACCAGCGAGATCGACGACGGCAACAAGCGGGACGTGTTCGTGGACCACATCGCCGATGCCCGCCGGCTCGGCGTGGATGTGCTGCCACCGGACGTGAACACCGGCGAGGCGGATTTCTTCGTTGCTGGCGGCAAGATCACTTTCGGCCTATCCGCGATCAAGGGGCTCGGCCGCGGGGCGGCGGCCGAAATCAGCCGCGCGCGAGCCGAGAAGGAGCCGTTCCGCGACGTGTTCGACTTCTGCGAGCGGGTGGACCTCCGGACCGTGCCGCGGTCGGCCATCGAGCGGCTCATCAAGGCCGGGGCGTTCGACGCCTTCGGCAAGCGGGCCGCCCTGACGCTGGCCCTGCCCAAGGCGATTCAGTCGGCCGGGGAGTTGCAGCAGGACCGCAAGCGCGGCCAGATGAGCTTTTTCGACGTGTTGGCAGCAGACGGCGACGGCAGTCGGCCGGTGGAAGACCTGCCGGACGTGCCCGAGTGGCCGGACAGCGACAAGCTCAAGTATGAGAAGGAGGCGCTCGACTTCTACTTCTCCAGCCACCCGCTGGCCCAGCACGAGGCCGAACTGCGGCGGTTCGCCACCCACGCCGTCGAGCAGCTGCCGAAACTGGAGGCGACGCAGGAGGTGCTGCTCGGCGGGATGCTGACGCAGGTGCGGTTCCAGAACACCAAGCGGCCCGGTCGGAACGGCAACTCCCGGTACGTGCGGTGCAAGTTCGAGGACTTCACCGGCCAGGTCGAGTGCGTCATGTGGCCGGACGAGTTCGTCCGGTTCAAGGACGAGTTCGTCGACGACCGGATCATGTTCGTCAAAGGGATCGTCGAGCACAAGGGCGAGCAGCCGAGCCTGGTGCTGACCCGGGCGTTCGACGTGGAGACCGCCCGAAAGGAATTGACCAAGGGGCTGGTACTGACATTGGCTCTCGGCGAGCACTCGCCACAACTGGTGGAACAGCTAGGCCGGGAGCTGCGGCGATACCCGGGGGCGTGCCCGGTCTACATCCAGGTGCGGGACGGGACCGGCCGGCGGGCGGTCCTGCGGGCGGGCGAGCAGTACCGCGTCAACCCGGCGTCCGTGGACGTGGGCCGGCTGGAGATGCTGCTCGGGGCGGGCCGCGTCGCGTATTCCGGGAAGTGACCCCCGTTTAGCCGCGACGCGGTGTCTTCGGAGCGGAGCGCTCA
>DASXAN010001177.1:0-3533 GCA_036406755.1 Gemmataceae bacterium | reverse complement strand
TCCGGGGCGACGACCGGCACCGGCACGACGACCGGGTACGGATAGCGGTACCGGTACGAGTACGGGTAGTAGGGGTAACGGTAGCCGCCGTAGTACCGCCAGTACGAGGACCGCCATCCGTAGGGATACCGCCAGTAGCCGTGGTATCCGTACCAGCTGTAACGGTACGGCGAGTACCCGTGGCCGCCCCAGTAGGGCCGGTAGTACGACCGGCCGTAGCCGGAGTACGGGCGGGCGGAGTACGGGTGGCCGCCGCGGGGGCTGGCGGCGGAGGCCGGGCCGGCGGTCAAAGCCAATGCGCCTACGCCGACGGCGAGCACGATGGCCGTGCGAAGGTGGGTCATTGTTCGCTCTTGTTCCGGGTGTCCGCGAGGCCGGCCGACACCACGTCGGCCGGCCCCACACCCGTTCGGAGCGTGCGAATTGGGGTGAGTGTTACGAGATGAGCGCGGCTAACCGGTCACGGCGCCGCCTCCGGCCCGAGCAGCTGCTGGAGCTTGTGCAGCGTCCGCGTCAGCATCACCCGCACCGCCCCGTCCGACTTGCCGATCTTCTCCGCGATCTCCTTCGTCGGCAGGTTTTCCGTGAACCGCAGCCGTAGCACCTCCCGGGTCTCCGCCGGCATCTGCGCGAGCGCCGCGTCCAACAGCCGTTGCCGCTCGTTGCGGGCCAGCGCCTGACTGGCGCTCGTCAGGCTGGCGGCCAAGAGGTCGATCAGCTCCCGGCTGGCGTCGGCCGGGGCGGCGTGGGCCGACACCTCCCGGTCGGCGTCCCGCTTGCGGGCCGCAAACCGGCGGTGGGCGTCGATGATCCGCTGCTCGGCCACCTGGCACAGCCAGCCGAACGGGTCGCGGTCGCCCAGGTTCAGCGTCGGCCAGGCGTTCAGGGCGGCGATGGCCGTCTCCTGGTAGACGTCCAACGGCTCGATCTTCCGCCGCAGGGTGGCGCCGATCCGCCGCTCGATGTACGCGAGCAGCTGCGGCCGGCGGCTTTCGAGCAGCGCCACCAGCTCGTCCGGCGTGTTCGGCGGCAGGGCGGTGCGAGGGTCGTCGTCGGGGGTGGGCATGGCGGAGCCGGGGGTTCGGGAGTCAGGCGTCAGGAATCAGACGTACAGAGTACCACGTCGGTTGCCAGTGGGGTATCATCACCTTTGGTCCAACCCAATCGACTGACCACCGATCCCTGACCCCTGACTCCCGGCCCCCGTGACCCGTACCGAACGCCAGACCACCCCGTCCGACTCCGACCAGTCCACCTGGGCGTGGGACATGCTCGCCAGCCGGCTGGACGCCTGCTCCGCGGCGTGGGTCGGCGGCACCCCGCCGCCCCTGGGCCAGTTCCTGCCGCCGGAGCCGCCGAGCCTGCGGCGGCTGGTCCTGACGGAACTGGTCAAGCTCGACCAGGAGCAGCGGGTGTCCCACGGTCTGCCGCTGCGGCGGGTCGAGGACTACGCCGTCGAGTTCCCCGAGCTGGCCGCCGACGGCGGCGTCCCGTGCGACCTCTTGTATGAGGAGTTCCACCTCCGCCGCCGGTCCGGCGAGCCGGTGGACCTGAAGGAGTACCTCGACCGGTTCCCCGACCGGGCCGGCGAGCTAGCCCGCCTGCTCGGGGCGGTGAGCACCTACGCCACCACCACGCTCCGGGCCCCGGGGCCGACCGTCACGCTCAACCCCGGCGACCAGGTGGACGACTTCGACCTGCTCACCCTGCTCGGCGAGGGGGCGTTCGCCAAGGTGTTCCTCGCCCGGCAGCGGTCGCTACAGCGGCTGGTCGCCCTGAAGGTGTCGGCCAACCGCGGCGTCGAGCCGCAGACGCTGGCCCAGCTCGACCACCCGCACATCGTCCGCGTCTACGACCAGCGGACCCTGCCCGGCGGCGGGCTGCGGCTGCTGTACATGCCGTACGTCTCCGGCGGCACGCTCCAGTCGGTGCTCCAGCACGTCCGGGCCGTGCCGGCGGACAAGCGGACCGGGCGGACGCTGATCGAGGCGATCGACCGCGTCTTGCAGCGGCGGGGCGAGGAGCCGCCGGTCGAGTCCCCCGTCCGGACCCGGTTCGCGGACATGACCTGGCCGCAGGCGGTCGCGTGGCTGGGGGTGCGGCTGGCCGACGCCCTGCACTACGCCCATCGCCGCGGCGTGTTGCACCGGGACATCAAGCCGGCGAACGTGCTGCTGACCGCCGACGGCGCCCCGCGGCTGGCCGACTTCAACGTCGGCCACTGCTCCAAGCTCGAGGGGATCGGGCCGCGGGCGTTCTTCGGCGGCAGCCTCGTGTACATGTCCCCGGAGCAGCTGGAGGCGTTCAACCCGGCCCACGACCGCGACCCGTCCACACTGGACGGGCGGAGCGACCTGTACTCGCTCGGGGTGACGCTGTGGGAGCTCTTGACCGGGGAGCGGCCGTTCGGCCCGGAGTCGGTCGGCGGG
This sequence comes from Gemmataceae bacterium, assembly GCA_036406755.1. Classification (GTDB taxonomy): domain Bacteria; phylum Planctomycetota; class Planctomycetia; order Gemmatales; family Gemmataceae; genus DASXAN01. Next base: position 1,104 of record DASXAN010001177.1, on the reverse strand, counting down.
CCGCTGCCGGTGGCGCTCCTGGAGCTGACCGCCCGCCGCCGGGCCGGGATTCCGGCGGAGGCGGCCGGGACCCTGCCGCCGGACACGACGCCGCACCTGGAGCGGGCGCTGCGGCGGTGCTTGGCCCCGGACCCGGCCGACCGGTTCCCGGACGCGGCCGCCTTCGGCCGGGCGCTGGAGCTGGCCCTCCAGCCGCGGGCGGCCGCCCTGCTCGACCCGCCGCCGGGCAGCTGGCGGCACCTGCTCCGCCGCTGGCCGCTGGCCTGCCTGCTGGCCACCGGGCTGGTCCCGAACCTGCTCGCGGGCTGGTTCAACTTCGACTACAACTGGAACACCGTCATCCGCCCCAGCGGTATCGCCGACTTGCAGTCGGCCTTCCTGACCATTCAGGCGGTCATTAACGCGGTCACATTCCCGCTGGGGGTGGCGGTGTTCATCCTGCTGGCCCGGCCGGTGCTGCGGGCGCTGGCGGCCGTCAGGCGGGGGGCCGACCCGCCGCCGGCGGAGCTGGCCGCCGCCCGGCGGAAGTCGCTGCGGATCGGCTGGTACGGCGTCTGGGTGAGCGTCGGGTTCTGGCTGGGGGCGAGCGTCGTTTACCCGGTCTGTCTGACGCTGGCCGTCCCGGACCTGCCGGCCGACGTCAAGCACACCCTGGCCGCCCACTTCCTGGTGTCGCTGGCGCTGTGCGGGCTGATCGCCGCGTCGTACCCGTTCTTCTTCGGCACCGCGCTGGCGACCGGGGCGTTCTACCCGATGCTGCTGCGGCCGGCGGCGGAGGCGGCCGGCGACCGGGAGGAGCTGCGGCGGCTGGAAACGGCGCTGTGGCGGCACGTCCTGTTGGCGGCGGCCGTGCCCCTGTTCGGGGTGGTGCTGCTGGTGTTGACCGAGGCGATGAACAAGGGGGCCATGATCGGCCTGTGTCTGGCCGGGCTGATCGGGCTGGGGATGGCGGTGGTGCTGACGTGGCGGGTGCAGCAGGACATCCGCGCCCTGCGGCCGCTGCTGGGCCCGTCGTCGGCCCCGGTGACGATGGACGAGTCGCTGTCGGCCCGCAGCTGGGGCGGGTGATTCGTTTCGCCGCGCGGCGCAGCTAAGCGAGAGGAC
>DASXAN010001176.1:0-1754 GCA_036406755.1 Gemmataceae bacterium | reverse complement strand
GCCGGCGTTCGGGTCCGGCGCGTGGCGGGCGAACCAGCGGCGGAAGTGGTCGCCGTGCAGCGGCGGCAACGACCGGCGGCGGTCGATGCCGGTGGTCAGCTCCATGACCCACCGAGACCACTTGTGCCGGCCGAGCCAGTTGACCAGCGGAGCGAATGGGGCGCTGAGGCGATTCACCCAATGGATGTAGGCCATCAGGTAATGGCCCAGCGGCCGCGGGTGACGCTTGTAGTAGGCGTACAGGAACTCGGCCTTGAGCTTGGCGACATCCACGTTGCTCGGGCACTCGGCCTTGCACGCCTTGCACATCAGGCACAGGTCCATGACCTCGTGGACGGCGTCCTCCGCCACCTCCCGCCGAGCGGCGCGCGGGTCGCCCCCGGCCCCGCCGATCGCCAGCCGCAGGGCGTTGGCCCGGGCCCGGGTCGTGTCCCGCTCGTCGAGCGTCGCCCGGTAGGACGGGCACATGGTCCCGCCCTTGTGCTTGCGGCAGGCGCCGTTGCCGTTACACAGCTCCACGGCTCGGGTGAACCCGCCCTGCCGGTCGTAGCTGAACACCGTCGGCGGGTCGGCCGGGGCGTATGGCGGGCCGTAGCGGAGCTGCTCGGTCATCGGCGGGGCGTCCACGACCTTGCCGGGGTTCAGCAGGCCGTGCGGGTCGAACGCCCCCTTTACTCGGCGGAACGCCTCGTACACGGCCGGCCCGAACATCTTCCGGTTCCACTCGCTGCGGACGTACCCGTCGCCGTGCTCACCGCTGAGGCTACCGCCGTACTCGAGCACGAGGTCCGTGACTTGCTCCGTGATCCGCCGCATCCGGGCGACGTCGTTGCGGTCCTTGAGGTTGAGCACCGGCCGGATGTGCAAGCAGCCGACGCTGGCGTGGCCGTAAAACGCGCCATCCGTGCCGTGGGCCCGGAGCAGGTCGCGGAACCGCAGGGCGAACTCCGGCAACCGCCGTGGGTCCACCGCGGCGTCCTCGACGAACGTCACCGGCTTGGCGTCGCCGGGCATGCCGTAGAGGATCGGCATCGCGGCGGTGCGGAGGTTCCACAGGCGGTCGCGGGGTACCGAATCCAGCGCCGGCACGGCGGCCGTCAGCCCCGGCGTGCCGGTCAGCCGCCGTTTCAGGTCGTGGACGCGGGCCGACACCTCGGCCGGGTCGTCGCCGGCGAACTCGACCATGAACAGCGCCGCCGGCGTGCCTTCGATCAGGGCCGTCGTGTCCCGCAGGGCGAGGTTGCCGGCCGTCAGCCGGATGAGCATTTCGTCCAGCAGCTCGACGGCCGACGGCTTGGCCTCCAGGCAGGCGGCGAGGGAGTCGAGGGCGGCGGCCAGCGAGTTGAAGTGCGGGACGAGCAGGCCGCGGGCCTTCGGCCGGGGGACGAGGTTCAGCTCCGCCTCGGTGACGACGGCCAGCGTCCCCTCGCCGCCGACGACGAGGGTGTGCAAGCCGGCGGTGGGGGCGAGCGTCGTGGCGTCGCCGTTGCCGAGGGTCGGCGGGGCGAGCAGGTCGGCGAGGTTGTACCCGCTCACCCGGCGGACGAGCTTCGGGAACCGGCGGCGGATTTCCGCGGCGTTGGCCGCCGCCACTTGACGGACCTCGCGGTAGATTTCCGCCTCCCGCCCGCGGCCGTCGGCCTTGCGGTCCCACGCCGCCGGGCCGACCGGGCCGAATTCCGCCGTCGAGCCGTCCGACAGTACGACCCGCAGGCGGCGGACGTGGTCGCCCGTCTTGCCGTACACGATGGACC
>DASXAN010001175.1:0-3546 GCA_036406755.1 Gemmataceae bacterium | reverse complement strand
CCCATCAGCGCCGGCTCCGCCTCCACGGCCCGGACGGCCCACAACAGCCGCTCCCGCCGGGCCGGGTCGCCCCACCAGTCGTCGAAGTTGCCCAGCAGCCACGCCACCCCCTCGACGGCTAGCGTCGTCTCGTGACGCAACCCCGCCTCCTCCGCCTCCGCCCGCAACTCCTCCGGCCGGTGGAAGTATGCCGTCGTGAAATGGGCCGGGTGGCCGGTCGTGTTGCGGTGCTGGCCGGTCCGCAAGTCCGCGGCGACGATGCCGGCGAAGGCGTCGTCGGCCAGGAACCCGGCCCGCAGCCCGTCCAAGACGGAGGCGAACCGCGAGATCGCTGCCGCCAGCACGACGCCGCCGGGCCGCAGCACGCGGGCCGCCTCCCGCCATGCCCGGACCCGACCATCACGATCCGTCAGATGGTAGAGCGGGCCGAGGAGCAACACGACGTCGCCGCCGTTGTCGGGGTAGGGGAGACTGCGGGCGTCGCCGACCGTGGCGCCGGCGAGCAGGTGGTCCGGCTGGTTCCGCGACGCCGCGAGTGCCTGTTCGACGTGCAACGGCACGGCGTCGAGCAGGTGGACCGCGTGGCCGCGGCGGGCCAGCCAGCAGGCGTAGACACCGGGGCCGCCGCCGACGTCGTAGACCACGGCCGGAGGCGGCGGGGCGTACCGCTCGATGACCTCCTGCGTGCGGGCCAGCTCCAGCCGGCCGGGGCCGGCGGCCAGCCGCGACTCCTCGACGCCGGCCTGGTAGTGGCCAAGGGTTTCGGGCGGGACGGTCGGTTCGAACATGAGCCACCGGGGGAAGCGTGGCGGGCTGACCGCACGGACAGGCCGACCCCGCCGCGGGTTCGGCTTGCGTCCCCGGCCGGCGGCGGTATGGTGGCCCCCGGAATGGGATAGCCCGCGCACGGAGGCGCCGCCATGTTCTGGCTGCTGCTGGCCACCGGGTTCACCGGCGGCATGACCTTCCTGTTCGTCGTCCGCTGGGTCGGCTGGTGGCTGTTTCCGCCCGCGGCCGTGGACGTACACTTCTCCCCCAAAGGGGGGTGCGCCGACCGGGTGGTGCAGGAAATCAACCGGGCCAAGCGGGAGGTGCTGGTGCTGGCCTACTCATTCACGTCCAAGCCGATCACCGAGGCGCTGGTGGCGGCCCACAAGCGGGGCGTGGCCGTCGAGGTGGTGTTGGACCACAGTAACGAGACGGAGCCGCACACCGACCTGCCGGAGCTGGTCGAGGCGGGGCTGAAGCCGCTGGTGGACCCGCACCACGCCATCGCCCACAACAAGGTGATGGTCATCGACCGGCGGACGATCCTGACCGGCAGCTTCAACTTCACCCGCCAGGCCGAGATCGAGAACGCCGAGAACCTGCTGGTCCTGCACCACCATCGGGAGCTGGTCGCGGCCTACCGGCAGAACTTCGAACTGCACCGCGGCCACGCCCGCAAGCCGGAGGCGCATGCCGTCACGGCGGACCATCGGCGGGCGGCCTGATGCTTGAGTCGCCTAGCCGCAAGCGGCTTGAGCCGCTTGCGGCTTAGCAACTGAATCATCAGTGCCCGCGGCGGGCCCGGGTGCGGGCCGCCTTCTTCGCCGACGCCGACCGCTCGGCCGCCGGACGGGCGGCCGACGCCGCCCCGCCCTTGTGGCCGCCCTTGCGGCTGGAGGCGTGCGACTCCTTCTTGCCCCGCCCGCTGCCGGACTTCTTGCCGCCGTGCGACTCCTTGTTGACCGTGGCCCACGCCCGCCGCTCGGCCTCGCCCTCCGAGACGCCGCGGCGCTCGTACCCCTCCTCGATGTGCTCGGCCTTCCGCTTCTGTTTGTCCGTGTACTTCGACTTGTCTCCGCGTGCCATAGCGTGTGACCTCCGTCCGGCCGCCGGGGCCGGGGTTCGGGGAAGGGATGGCCCTAGCTGCCGCGCGGCGGCTTCGGGTCGTCGATGGTCCGGGTCAGGTCGTAGTCCGGGTCGCCGGTCGGGTCGTTCGGGCCGCACTCCGCCGGGTTCTGGGTACGGCTGTCCTCGGCCGACTCGGTCGCCCCCGGCGGCTCCGGCTCGCTGCCGGTGTTGGCCGGCTGCACCGGCCGGCGGGTGTCGGGAAAGGCCATGCTGCGCCTCCTCGCGGCGAACGCCGGGCGATAACCACCCTGCGTAGAGTGCAATCCGAATGCCAGTCGCCGATTGAGGTTTGACGCGCGGCCGCCGGCGGCGCAAGATGACACTCCGGCCCGCCGGCGTGAACTCTCCCGGCCGGCCGTCCTCACAGGAGCGACGACATGAGACACTGGTGGATCGGGGCGGCCGCCCTGGTGGCGTGCGGGGCGATCCTGCCCGGGCCGGCCGCGGAGCCTCAACCGCAGGGCAGACCGATGAAGGGGATGACGACGGCGGACTTCGGCACGGTGGACGGCAAGCCGGTCACGCTCTACACGCTGACCAACGCCCGCGGCATGGTCGTCAAGATCACCAACTACGGCGGCATCGTTACCGAGATCCACGTACCGGACAAGGCCGGCAAAATGGCCGATGTCGCTCTGGGCTTCGACAAGCTCGAAGGTTACCTCGATAAGTCGCCGTTCTTCGGGGCCATCGCCGGCCGCGTCGCCAACCGTATCGCCAAGGGCAAGTTCACCCTGGACGGCAAGGACTACTCGTTGTTCGTCAACAACGGCCCGAACGCCCTGCACGGCGGCAAGAAAGGGTTCGACAAGAAGGTGTGGGAGTTCCGCAAGGGCGAGCAGGTGCCCGGGTTCCCGAGCGTGGACCTGCACTACCGTAGCCCGGACGGCGAGGAGGGCTACCCCGGCAACCTGGACGCCTATGTCTCCTATCGCCTGGGTGACGATAACGACCTGCGGATCGACTACTTCGCCACCACCGACAAGCCGACGCTCGTGAACCTGACCAACCACAGCTACTTCAACCTGGCCGGCCAGGGCAAGGGCACCATCCTCGACCACGTCGTGTTCATGGAGGCCGACCAGTACACGCCGGTGGACGACACGCTGATCCCGACCGGCGAGCTGAAGTCGGTGAAGGGGACGCCGTTCGACTTCACCACGCCGCACGCGATCGGCGAGCGGATCAAGCAGGTGGGCGGCAACCCGGTCGGGTACGACCACAACTTCGTCCTGCGGCAGCCGCGGGGCGACGCCAACAAGCCGGCGCTGGCCGTGCAGGTCCGCGACCCGAAGTCGGGGCGGGTGCTGGAGATGTTCACGACCGAGCCGGGGGTGCAGTTCTACACCGGCAACTTCCTGGACGGGACGGTGACGGGCAAGGGGGGGGCGACGTACCCGCAATACGGCGGGTTCTGCCTGGAGGCGCAGCACTTCCCGGACTCGATCCACCACCCGAACTTCCCGCCGGTGGTGCTGCGGCCGGGGCAGCGGTACCAGCAGACGACGGTCTACAAGTTCTCGGCGTCGTGATACTTGGGCACGCCGTGTCTTGGCGAACCGGCGGCGTGAGCCGCCGGGTGGCCCCCCAAGTCACCGCGCGCTGGACCCACCGCCCGGCAGGCTGACGGCCACCCGGCGGCTCACGCCG
>DASXAN010001174.1:0-2048 GCA_036406755.1 Gemmataceae bacterium | reverse complement strand
AGTTGGCGATGTTGCCGTCGAGGACGAACGTGCCGGCGCCGAGCTTGTTCACCTGCTGGGCGTTGGTGCTGCCGGAGAATAGCCGGCCGCTGAACTGGAGGACCGACCCGGCGTCCACCTGGAAGGAGGCGCGGTTGCTGTTGGCGTTCTGGAAGGCGATCAGGCGGTTCATGACGACCGGGGCGGCGAGGGTCCCGTGGCCGGCCGTCAGTTCGAGCGTGCCGCCGATGGTGTCGGTGCCGAGGGACAGCAGGCAGATCGGGTTGTTGGGGTCGCCGAGGTTGGCGTCGCTGTCGAACCGGACCTGGCCCTGGTTGACCTTGATGACGCCGCCGTACGGGGCCTGGCCCCGCTGGGCCTGGGCGGCGGTGAACGCCGCCTTCCACGTGGCGGCGTTGTTGCCGGTGAAGTAGACGAACCCGGGGCCGGTCTTCTCGAACGCGCCGCTGCCGACGACGTTGCCGTCGATCTCCAGCCCGAACCCGGCCGTCTGCATGTTGAACGAGTTCTCCGGCCCGTCGCCGACGAGGTTGAAGGCGGAGGTGGAGAACACCCAGTCCCGGGCGGTGGTGACGGACGTGCTGGCCGGCAGCTGCACCCGCCCGCCCCGCTGGGCGACGGCGTTGCTCGGGTCGCCGAGCTGGTTGTCGGCGCCGAACTGGAAGGTGCCGGCCCAGACCTCGACGCCGACCTGGCCGTGCGGCGTGGTCGCCCCGCTGCCGACGAACGTGTTGGCGGTCGTCCCGTTGAGGGTGAACGCGCCGGTGGTGATCAGGCTGCCGTTGCCGGTAATCACGCCGCCGGCGTTGCCGAACGTGCCGCCGCCGACGCGGAGGTCCACCGGGGCGCCGGGCACGCCGAGCTGGACGGTGTGGGTCAGGTTGAAGCCGGTGGCGGAGTTGAGGTTGGCGAGGTTCCGCCAGGTGTTGCCGGTGGCCCCGCTGAAGTCGAGGGTGTAGGTGCCGGGGAAGTTGGACGAGGTGCCGAACGTGACCGACGCCGAGTTGATCTCGCCGGTCACGGCCACGGCGCCGCTGGGGTGCAGGTTGGTGCCCAGCTGGAGGGTGCCGGTGTAGGGGTTGTTGAAGCCGGCGATGGTCCAGGTGCCGGTGGTGAAGCCGCTGTCCACCTTGACCAGGGTGCCGCCGCCGAGGATCTGCCCGTTCCAGGTGCTGTTGAGCCCGGCCGTGTCGAACCCCTCGGCGAACCCGCCGGCCGCCCCGGCCGCCGTCCCGAAGGCGCCTTCGAGCGACACCTGCCGGCTGTGGTTCCAGTCCTGGCCGGTCAGCCGCAGGGTCATGCCGGAGGCGTTCAGGACCAGCGGGCCGCTCGGGGCGCCGAGACTGGCGTCGCCGGTGATGACCAGGGCGCTGTTGGTCCCGCTGCCCAGGCGGGTGCCGCCGGTGTAGGTGTTGGTCCCGCTCAGGGTGACGACCGACCCGTTGACCGTGCCGGGGTCGATGTTGATGGCGCCCGCCCCGCTGATCGGGCCGGCGAAGGTCAGGTTGCCGCCGCCGGTCAGCCGCAGCTGGGCGTGGCCGCCGTTGACGGTGATCGCCCCGTTGTACGTCTCCGTCCCAGCCCCCGAGTAGATCAGGCCGCCGTTGAGCGACGAGGACGTCTGCATGTCGAAGACCAGGTTCGACGCGGCCGAGTTGGTCAGCCCGAGGTTGGCCAGGGCCGGCACCTGGAGGACGCCGGCGTTGACCGTGATCTTGTCGGACGTGAAGGTGTTGCCGGCGCCGCTCAGGACCAGGATGCCGCTGCCGGCCTTGGTCAGGGTGGACCCGGTCACGGCGCCGCTGAGGGTGAGCGTATTCCCCGAGCCGAGGGTGCCGATGACGCTGACGATGCCCTCGCCGCCGCCGCCCGGGCCGAAGCTGACCGGGTTGGAGATGGTGGCGGCCGCCACGTTCGACGCCAGCGCCCCGCTGGAGATGTTCAGCGACCCGGCGCCGCCGACCGTCAGGCCGGTCGTGGCGATGAAGACGGAGTTGACCACCGTCCCCGGGTTGGTCGGCCCGGTGGGGGCGGCGGTGATCCGCATG
>DASXAN010001173.1:0-2695 GCA_036406755.1 Gemmataceae bacterium | reverse complement strand
TCTTGCTCGGCCCCGCACGCTTCTGCGAAGCGTCGCGAAACGGAGGTCACTTACGATGGATCGTATCCCTGTTACCTCAACCGCCGACCGTGAGTCGTTCTGCGCCTTGCCGGGCCTGTCCGACCTGACGCCGGACGTCCTCGCCCGCCACCGGCCGGACGAGTCCTGGGCCGTCGCCGACGGCGGCAACGTCGTCGCCCGCTGCTCGCTCTGGTGGGCCGACGCCCCGCCGCTCGCCGGCCAGCGGATCGGCGCCGTCGGCCACTATGCCGCCGCGTCCGCCGATGCCGCCGGGCCGCTGCTGGACCACGCCTGCCAGCGGCTCGCCGCCAACGACTGCACGCTGGCCGTCGGCCCGATGGACGGCAACACCTGGCGGCGATACCGCCTCCTGACCGACCGCGGCACCGAGCCGCCGTTCCTTCTCGAACCGGACAACCCCGACGACTGGCCGGCCCACTTCACCGGCAGCGGTTTCACGCCGCTCGCCGAGTACTACTCGGCCGTCAACGACGACCTGACGCAGACCGACCCGCGGCACGGGGCCGTCCGCCGCCGCATCGCCGACCGCGGCATCACCCTGCGGCCGCTCAACCCGGACCGGTTCGAGGACGAGCTGCGGGCGATTCACGCCCTGTCGCTGGCGAGCTTCACGCAGAACTTCCTGTACACGCCGATCGGCGAGGAGGAGTTCCTGGCCCAGTACCGCGGCGTCCGGCCGCACGTTCGCCCGGAGCTGGTGCTGATGGCCGAGCGCGAGGGACAGCTGGTCGGCTTCCTGTTCATGATCCCGGACCTGTTGCAGGCGAAGCGCGGCCAACCGATCGACACCGTGATCTTCAAGACGATGGCCGTCCACCCGGAGCATCGCGGGTCCGGCCTGGGCGGGCTGCTGATGGCGCTGGGCCACGAGGCGGCGCACCGCCTCGGCTACCGGCGGGCGATCCACGCCCTGATGCACGCGGCCAACCCGTCGCGGCGGATCAGCGGCCACACCGCCCGGACGATCCGCCGCTACACCCTCTTCGCCCGGCCGCTCGGGAGGGCGCCGTGAACATCCTCGACGTGCTCCGCCGGCACGCCCGCGAGCGGCCCGACGCGGCGGCCATCATCGACACGCACCACCGCCGGCCGCGGGCCACCACGTTCGCCGACCTCGACCGCCTGTCCGCCCGCGCCGCGGGTCTGCTCACCCGAGCCGGGCTGACGCCGGGCGACGCCGTGCTCGTCTTCCACCCGATGTCGGCGGAGCTATACGTCGCGCTGCTGGCGATCTTCCGGCTGCGGCTGGTGGCGATGTTCCTCGACCCGTCGGCCGGCCGGGAGCACGTTGAGCGGTGCTGCGAACTGCACGCCCCCCGCGGGCTGATCGCCAGCACCAAGGCACATCTCTTACGGCTCACGTCGCCGGCCCTGCGGCGCATCCCCGCGAAGTTTGTCATCGGCTGGCCGGTGCCGGGGGCGACCCGCTGGGGCAAGCTCGCATCCACCCCGCCGCACGACGCCATCGCCGAGTGCCCGCCGGGCACGCCGGCGCTGCTGACGTTCACCAGCGGCAGCACCGGCCAGCCGAAGGCCGCCGTCCGCACCCACGACTTCCTCCTGGCCCAGCACGCCGCCCTGGCCCACAGCCTGCGGCTGGAGCCGGGCGACGTGGACCTGACGACGCTGCCGATCGTCCTGCTCGCCAACCTCGGCTCCGGCGTGACCAGCGTCGTCCCGGACGCCGACCTTCGCCTGCCCGGCGCGATCGCCGCCGGCCCGGTCGTGACGCAGATTCGCGCCCACAACGTGGTCAGCTCCACCGCGTCGCCGGCGTTCTTCGAGCGGCTGGCCCGGCACTGCCTGGACCGTGGCGACAAGCTCCCCGGGCTGCGGAAAGTGTTCACCGGCGGGGCGCCGGTGTTCCCGCGGCTCTTGGACCGGGTGCAGGCGACGGCCCCGGCCGCGGACGTGGTCGCCGTCTATGGCTCGACCGAGGCTGAGCCGATCGCCCATATTTCGCGGAGTGAGTTGACGGCCGACGACCGCCGGGCGATGCTCGCCGGCCGCGGACTGCTCGCCGGGCCGCCGGTGGCGGAGGTGCGGCTCCGCATCCTCCGCGACCAGTGGGGCCGGCCGGCGGGGCCGTTCTCGGCCGCCCAGTTCAACGCCCAGTGCCAGCCGGCCGCGGGGCACCCGCTTGCGGGTCGCCCGGGCGAGATCGTCGTCACCGGCGGCCACGTGCTGTCCGGCTACCTGGACGGCAAAGGGGATGCGGAGACGAAGTTCCGCGTGGACGGCACCGTCTGGCACCGCACCGGTGACGCGGGTTATCTTGACGGCCGGGGGCGGGTGTGGCTGCTCGGCCGGTGCTCGGCGACCATCCGGGACGGCCGGGGGACGCTGTACCCGTTCGCGGCGGAGACGGCGGCGTACGAGGACCCGGCCGTGCGGCGGGCGGCCGTCGTGGCCCACCGCGGCCGGCGGGTGCTGGCGGTGGAGTACGACGGCGACTGCTCCGAGGCCGACGTGGCGGCGCTGTCAGCGGCGCTGAAATGGGCGGAACTCGACGCCGTGCGGGTGTGTCGGTCGATCCCGGTGGACGGCCGGCACAACGCGAAGATCGACTACCCGCGGCTGTATGCGATGTTGGACCGGGCGAGCGGGGTTGCGTAAGCGCCCCGAGGATTGACAAATGTCGTTGACCGGTGAG
>DASXAN010001172.1:0-2247 GCA_036406755.1 Gemmataceae bacterium | reverse complement strand
GGGTTCATCATCGGCGATGGCCGACTGAACTACGGCCCGGAGGAGATTCTGGAACTGTACTACAACTGGGTGCCGAAGGAGTGGCTGACCGTCTCGGCCGACTTCCAGGGGGTGAACCACCCGGCGTACAACCGCGACCGCGGTCCGGTGGCGATCTTCGCGGTCCGCGTCCACATGGCGTTCTGAACTTGGCCGGCATCACTCGAACAGCGATCGCTGTTGTGGCACGGCGGCGGCGAACGGCTCGACCACCGCCAGCTCCGGCCCGCACTCGGCCACGGCCGCCGCCATCCGCCGGGCGCTGTCCAGCCCCTGCGTGCCGACGCAGTTGCAGAACACCAGTACCGCCTCGTCCGCCGCCCCGGCCCCATTCCGCAGCGCCGCCGCCCACTCGCGGCATTCCGCGTCCGAGTAGTCGTAGTCGTGCCGCTCCACGTCGCTGCCGTACCAGGCGGCCGGGTTGCGCGAGTGGAAGCGGACGTGGATTCTCCGCCCCGAACAGACCAGCCCGCACGGGTACAGCAGCGGCAGTTCCGGCACGTCCACCGCGATCAGGCCGACGCCGTGCCCCTCCCGCCAAGCCGGCACGCGCATGTCGCTCCAGGAGACGTGGCGGAACTCGACCGCCAGCCGCAGCCCGGCCAACTCCCGTCCCAGGTACACCAGCCAACGGCGGGCGGCCGGCGTGTTGTGGGCCGCCTGTGGGAACTGGGCCACCGTGCCGGCCAGCCGGCCCTGCGCGTGCAGCGCCGCGACGGCCTCGCGGAACTGGCCCAACTCCTCCGGCCGGCGGTCGTGCGTGAGCGACTTCGGCAACTTGACGGCGAACTGGAACCCGGCCGGCGTTCGGTCCGCCAGCCGCACGAGCGATTCCGCCGTCGGGGTGCGATAGAACGTGAAGTTCAGTTCGACGAGCGGGAAGTGCCGGGCGTAGTGGGTGAGCAGGCGCCGGGCGGGCGTCCGCGGCGGGTAGAACCGGCCGACCCAGTGCGGGTAGGAGTAGCCGGCGGTACCGATCCAGACGTTCATGCCGGCTCACCACCGGGACAGGTTCGGCCCCGATTTCGGGTCGTCGCCGGGCGGCCGCGGCAGGTCCCAGTCCGACGGCGGCCGAGACTGGGCCGGCCGCTCGACGGGTTCGGGCGCAGGCTCCGGTTCTTCGGTCGCCGCCGCGGCCCACTCCATCACCCGACGGGTGATCTCGGCCGCACGGCGGGTCTGCGGCGTCGGGACGTGGTGTAAGTCCACCCCCAGGTCCACCCCGAGCCGCCGCTGCACGATCTGGGCCACGGCCAGGGCGATTTCGCGGTTCGGCCGGCGGGCGATCTCCCGCAGCGCCCGCTCGGCCTTCACGTCCCGGCCGGCCGCCAGCACCGCCTCGGCCCCGACCAGCCGCAGCGGCACCGGGTTGTCCGGGGCCATGAGCCCGTCGGCGGTCGCCCGGTCCAGTTGCCGCTGCTCGGTGAGCATCTGCGCCAGCTCCACCCGTAGCGGCGTGGCGGCGGCCGGGTCGAGCACCTTTTCCCGCAGCTCCTCGACCACCGCCGCCGCGTCCGGCCGGGTGTTGAGCACCTGGGCGTAGTACCCGACCAGCGTCTGGGCCGCCCGGACGCCGAGTCCGCCGCCCTCGCCGGCCCACTCGTTCAGGTCGTTGACGGCCTGGAGCGGCAGGCTGACGCCGCCCAGCGGCAGCGGCCCGTCGCCCCGCAGGTCGGGGTCGGCCAGCGCGGCGTGGACGCTGAACCGCACCCACCCCCACCGCCGCTCGCCGTCCCAGAGCAACACCTCGGCCGCGGCCCGCCGCACCTCGGGGTCCGGGTCCCGCAGGGCGCTGGCGATCGTCTCCACGATGAACGGGTCGCCGGTGCGGGCCAGCGACCGGATGGCCGCGGCCCGCACCGGCGGCTCCGTGGCCCGGCGGGCGACCAGCTGCACCCGCTCCGCCTCTCCCGGCCGCCACGCCCGGCGGTACGCCAGCGCCGCCAGGGCCGCCGCCCGTACCTCCGCCCGCGAGTGGCCGAGCAAGGCCAGGGCCGGCGTCGCATCCCCGGTGACGGCGTCCCGCAACCCGGACACCTCCGGCAGCGTCTGACACAAGCTTAAGTCGGCCGGCCACCGCCCGCGGCGGAGCAACCGGCGGGCGTACAGCCGCGCCCGCCGCAGGGCCGGCGCCCCCGACCGCTCCAGGTAGACGGCCGCGAACAGCAGCAGCGGGGCCCCGAGCAGCACCCCCAGCGCGAAGTGGGC
>DASXAN010001171.1:0-10400 GCA_036406755.1 Gemmataceae bacterium | reverse complement strand
TCTACGCGTTCGAGGAGAGCTTCCGCGGCGGGGTCAACGTCGCCACCGGGTTCACCACGGACAACCGGGACTCGAGCAACTTCCGGTACGCCGACATCATCGCCGGCCGCGGCCCGGGCGGGCCGCCGGAGGTGCGGGTGTTCCGCCTGCTCGACGCCCCCAACCTGCCCAACGGCCTGCCGCAGTTCTTCTACAACCAGGCGGCGTCGTTCCTGGCCTACGCCCCGGACGTGAACTTCGGCGTCAACGTCGCGTCCCGGTTCCGGCCGGGGGAGCCGACGGACGACATCGTCACCGGGCCGGAGGCCGGCGGGCCGCACGTCCGCATCTGGAACGGGCAGGTCATCGGCGACCTGCAGAGCTTCGTGCCGACGCTCCAGTCCGAGTACATGGCGTTCGACCCGACGACCCACGTGACCGGCGTGTTCGTCGGCGGGGGCCAGCGGCTGAGCGCCACCGAATAGGGTTTCTCTGGATCCCGGCCGTGCTCGCCCGGCCAGACGGTGCGTGTGCCAGGGTTGCTCCGGCCCCCGCGGAGCAGCCCGGCTTTGTGTTCTTGGCCCGGTTTGTGTTGAAACTCCCGCGGTTGTGTTTTTTCTCAGGCCGGGATCGGTTGACGACTACCACCACCAGGGCCATCGCCAGTCAACCTCCGACCAGAACCGGTCGCCGCGGGCCATTGCCGCGTAGCCGCACCATCCCATTGCGACGGCGGCTGCGACCGCCCACCACGGCCACGGCAGGCATCCGAACAGACCGACCGCCGTGCACGCGGCCCCGAACAACGCGCCGCAGCCGAAGCGCATGATCCGTTCTGTGCGATCGGGTGGCTCCATCGGGCGTCACCGTCAACGGCCTGGGTCAGCCTCGCCGGACCAGCGGCAGCACGTCCCGTGGCCGGTCACCCTGATCATCCTGCCAGAACGCGGCCTTACTGCCGAGTTCGATTTGCGGCGGGATGACGCGACGGAGGTTGTGGCCGACGAACTCGCCGAGCGCGTCGTTGGCCATGCCGACCGCGTCCGTGCCACGGACCGCGCCGCGGAAGGTCCGCTCCAACAGGCCCCCGACAGCCTCGGTCGGCCGGGTTTTTCCTTGACAGCGGCCGCGCCGGGTCCGACGATGCCCACTCCAGGGGCATCAGCATGTTCGACTTCCGCTACGAGAAGGTCGGCAAGAACCAGGACATCGTGGCGGTGGTCCTCTCCGGCATTCTCGACGAAGGCACCAGTACCTACCTGCTCGGCTGCGTCGAGGACGAGATCCTCGAAGGCCGCAAGAAACTGATCCTGGACTGCGGCCAGATCACCTTCATTTCCAGCATGGGGCTGGGGACGCTCATCCGGGTCAACTCCCGGATGAAGAAGATCGGCGGCGACGTGAAATTGGCCGCGGTCCCCGGCGCCGTGGCCGAGGTGATGCGCGTGGTCGGCTTGCACCGGATCTTCGAGATCTACCCGACCGTCGAGGACGCGATCGCCGCGCACGGCGGCTGACGCCGCCGGCCCCGCCGCCACGCCAGCCCGCCGGCCGCCAACCCCGCCAGCGCCAGGGCGGACGGCTCGGGGACGGCCGTCGCCCCGCTCAGGCCCATGATGTTCGTGTTTTCCAACGCGGTGCCCGTCTGCGTCCCGGTCGCGGTGACGCTGTCGATCAGGGCACCGGCCAGGTAGTTCGGGTCCGCGGTCAAATCGATGTCGTAGTAGTACAGTCGCGGGTCGGTCGTGCTGTTCTCAAAGCTGCTCGAGAAGTCCCGGGTGACCCGGTCCAGGCCGCCGATGGCGACCCCGGAGTTCGGGCCGGGCGTGCCGGACAGCAGGAACCAGTCGTACACCGTGTACGGGTAGGCCGTCGAGTTGCCGTTCGACCAGTTGACCGCCAGCGTGCCGGGATAGCCGCCCTGGGACGGCTGGCGGCCATTCCCGTCGGCCAGCAGCAGGGACAGCGCGGCGTACCGCGCGGGAGCGACCAGGGTGAGGGCCCCGCTCACCGTGCTCGCCGCGGTCCCGTTGCTGAACAGGTGAAGGGAGTTGTTGCCGTTGATCGGGCCCAGCTGGTACGAGCGGGTCGCGGACGTGACGATCAACCCATTCGCCGGCACGCCGCGGGTCGGGAATGAGGGGTTAAACCCCTGCTGGTACAGGACATACCCCGGGCCGTTCTGCATCGTCGTCGGGTAAAGGTCGAACGGGCTTGTCGTCGTCAGGGATGGCAACGGGTTGCCGGCATCCGCGATCACGTCTTGGGTGTACCCGGTGACGGGGATCGGGGTGAACACCTGGGCGGCGAGCGGGCCGGCGGCGGCGACGAGGACAGCGGCGGCGACAGCGAGGCGTGACATGGCGCGGGGTGGGATTGGGTCGGGTGAGGACATGGGCTGACATCCAGGCTATCCAGCTGGCCCGCCGGCCGCCAGCAAAAAGTCGATGTGAATCCCGTCGGCCGGCGTCAGCGGCTTCTGCCCCGGTTGTACGAGTTGTCGGCCGCTGGGTTGGCCGCCGCGACCCGGTGGCCACCGGCCCGCGGGGCAAATAAACGGGCCGCGGCGGTCATCCGCCGCGGCCCGCCCTGTGACACTGCCAAACCCGACGGGAGCCGCTCAGCTGCCGGTCGGCATGACCGAGCCGCTGGTGGAAAACGTGCCGTTGGTCCTGGTGCCCAGCGTGGTCACCGCCCCGATGCAGGCGACGATGATCAGGGCCAGCATGACGGCGTACTCGACCGCGGTCGGGCCGTCCTCGGCCTTCACGAACCGGACCAGCCTGGTGGCGAACTGACGCATTGGGGAACTCCCGTGCGATTAGAAAAGGCGCCACGGCCGCGAGGGGCAGTCCGGGGGCGCCGGATTACGGGATACTGAAGCGTAGGTCAGGGAATCCGCCCGGTCAACCGGCGCCCCGCGGTCGGGAGCGGTGCGCCCCCCCATCCGCGAGGGGGTGACGTGCTACCGCCGCCGGCGGAGTCGCCGCCACGCCAGCCCGGCGGCGGCCAGCCCGGCCAGTGCCAGGGCGGACGGTTCCGGGACCGCCGTCCCGAAGATGCGGACCGCCGGGACCGGCGACAGGCCGAACTCGTTGAGCACCCACGTCCCGCCCAGGTCCGGCGTCAGGGCGACGGTCGCCGCCGCCGGCGGGTCCGCGACGGCCCACAGCCCCGACGCGGTCGGGCCCGCCGGGACGACCGCCAGCCAGTACTGCCCGCCGCCCATCAGCAGGGGGTGCAGGGCGGACGGCGCGGCCACGACGCCGACCGGTAGGGCCGGGACGTTCCCCAGGGAGATGGCCTCGACCACCGCCCCGGGCAACCCGCTCCGGTCGCCGCGGACCTGGACGACGAAGTTGCCCGGCCCGGCCCCGAACGGGGACTTGGCGAGCGGCAACTCGACCCGGTCCACGGTGGCGGTCAGGAGTGGGGAGAACGGGACGGCGACCGCCCGCGGGTTGCCGACCGGGACGGCCGGGCCGTCGACGTCGACGAACGAGTCGGTGGCGTAACCGAGGCCGGGGCCGAACGTGGACACGATGACGTCGGCCCGCGCGGCCGCGGCCGGCAGGAGGGCGAGGGCGACGGCGAGGGGCAGGCGGGCGGTGCGCACGGGTCACCGGGCGGTCGGGGGCGGCGGGCAGAACGGCCAGATTACCCGATCGGGGGCCCGGGTGCCACGGAATTGCCGGCGGATCGATCAACCCGCCGGGACCGTGTGGACACCGGCCGGCGGCGGTGAAGCGAACGGCGGGTTCTGCGGGTCGCCGGCCGGCGCGACCGGCTGACACGGTGGCTACGCCGGCGACCCGTCCCGCCGTGCGGCCGCGCGGCGGCAACCCTGGCTGACGGCCTGCACCGTGACCCCGCACAGCCAGGCAATCTGGCGGACGGTCCAACCGTTCGCCCGCATCCGCAGGTACAGCTCGCCGCGGCTGGCCGGCTTGGCCCGGAACCGCTCGCCGGTCATTTCCCGCCGCAGGCAGCCGCAGGACCGGGTCACGCCGGACGCCAGGGCGGACGCCCGGACCTCGGCCGTGTTGCCGCACTCGCACCGGCAGAGCCAGACGACGCAGCCGTTCTTCCGCCCGATCCGGCGGACCGGCGTCAGGCGGCCCCACCGGATGCCGTCGAGCCGCAGTGGTGGCCGGCCGCGCATGAGGGACACTCGCGCTGGGGGTTCCGTTCCGACCGGTTCACGTACCCGAAGCGGCCCGACTCACAAGCCGGTTCGGCGGGTGCCGGTCGGCCAGGCACGTCCGCCAGGCGCACGACCGGATCGGGGCTCTAATGGACGGTTGCGAGTTTCACGCCATCCCCGACATCGAAAACGAGTCCGCGGTCGAACGGCCGGCCGAATTGCCGTCGGGCGGGACGCCGGCCGAGCGGCACCGGGGCTGTTGTACCCGGCCCTGGGGCCAACGGCTCGGCGACCGCCGACGCGCCGGCGGGCCGTGCGGGCAGGGAGAAGAAGGGGTGACACTCACATTTCTTTATGAAAATATGAGTGCCGCCCCTTCTTCTCCGGCGGCCGGTCAGAAGTCCCCGACCACCTCGCCGCCGTTGCGGGTGCCCAGCGCCCGCCACGTCGCCTGCGGGACCGTGTTCGCCACGAACCGCACCGACCCGTCCACGAACACGGCGTTCACCCCGCCCGGGTGGTAGCTCCGGGCCGTGTACGACCCGTAGTTCACGCCCGCGAGGCCGCCGCCCCAGTCGACGTCGTACGTCTGGCCGTCGGCCGGGTTGGTGTACCGCATCGCCGTGTTCGGCGGGAAGGCGAACGTCAGCCCGATGTGGAACTGGTAGCCCTCCGCCCAGCTGGTGTGGGCCGCGGCCAGGTTGAACGTCCCGCCCAGGGCGAGCACGCCGGCGGGGCTGGCCGGCGGGGCGGTCGGCGGGGCCGCCAGCCGGTCCAGGTACGAGCCGAACGCCTTGACCTCCGCGAACCCGACCGTGGTGCTCGTCCCGTCCGCGATGTCCGGCACCCGGACCCCCCGCTGGCTCGGGTACGGGACGAACGGGAACGCCCCCGTGCCGCCCGTGCCGGTCGTGTAGTCCCAGGTGAACCAGTCGCCGACGTTGGCCGCGTACGTGGCCGGGTAGGCCGGCGGCGTGCCGGGCCGCGGCTTGTCGTTCGGGTCGCTGGGGCAGACGTAGACGGCGACCCGCTGGGCGAGGACGGCCGGCTGGTCGGTGGCCGGGGCGGCCAGGTTCACCTGCCGGTACAGGTCGGCCTGCTCGACGTACGGCAAGAGGCGGGCCAGGGCGGAGTACGGCTCGCCGTTGAAACTGACGTTCACGGTGCCGTAGGAGCCGGCCGGGGGGAGGTAGCCGTTGACGGCCTCGAAGTGGTTGACGGCCAGGCCGATCTGCTTGAGGTTGTTCTGGCAGCTCGACCGGGCGGCGGCGTCGCGGACCTTCTGGACCGCGGGCAGCAACAGCCCGATCAGGACCGCGATGATGGCGATGACGACCAGCAGCTCGACCAGCGTGAAGGCGCGGCGCGACGGGAACATGGCTGGGGCCTCCCTGAGCGCGGTGGGACCATGATACCTCCGGACGGGAGCCGGCGACAGAAAATTCTGCCCAATCGTTACACCCGAACCAGCCCGGCCCGGCGGGTGACGAGATACCCGGCCCCGGCCCAGCGGAGCACGTCCAGGTCGTGCGGCCGGTCGCCGTAGGCGTACGACTCGCCGGCCCACCGGTCGCACCCCAGGTACTCCCGCAGCCGGGCCAGCTTCGCCGCCCCCTTGCAGTTCGGCCCGGCCAGCCGGCCGTGCCAGGTGGCGTCGTCGCACGCCACCGGCGTACACACCACCTCGGTGATGCCCAGCTCCCGGGCGATCGCCGGCACGTACACGTCCGGGCTGGCCGACAGCAGGACGACGCGGTGCCCGGCACGCTGGTGCTCCCGCAACCGGTCAACGACCGCCGGCCGCAGCCGCGGCGGCACCCAGGTGCGGGCGAACCAGTCGGCGTGGTCGGCCACGTCGGATTTGCCCCGGCCGCTCAGGAACGACACCAGCACCCGCTCCTTGGCCGCCCGGTCCGACAGCACCCGGCAGGCGTACAGCCCCAGGTAGACCGGCAGCACGGCCAGCGGCCGGACGTGCCGCCGCCGGCGGGCGTAGGTGACGAGAAAGGGCAGGAACGTGTCCCGGGCGGTGAGCGTCCCGTCCAGGTCGAAGACGGCCAGGGGCTGGGTGGCGGTTGTCATGGGTCCGATAGGTCGAACGGGGCCTCTGAGTCCCAGAGGGCCCATCACTCATTCCGGTGTTCCGCCGGCGGGACCGCCCCGCCGGCCGACGACGCGGGCCGGGCTGCCGACGGCGATGGCGTAGTCCGGGACCGGCTTGGTCACCACCGACCCGGCGCCGATGACGCAGTGCCGGCCGACGTCGGCCATCACCACCGCCCGGTCGCCGATCCAAGTGTCCTGGCCGATGGTGACGTGCGGCCAAACGCCGGGCTGCTCCCGCACCGGCACGTCCAGCCGGTCGATCCCGTGCTGGCCGCTGCCGTTCATGATCGAGACGTGGGAGCCGATGAGCACGTCATCCCCGATCGTCACTTCGCCGAGGCAGCAGAAGACGCCGACGTAGGCGTTGCGGCCGACGGAGCAGCCCGGGTGCGAGAAGACGGTCCCGAACCCGATCCACGCCCCGGCCCCGCACCGGCGGAACACCAGCCGGTAGAACGCCCGCCGTAGGTACGCCCCGGTCAGCCCCGGGACCAGGCTGAACGCCTGCGACCAGCCGGGGAACGCCTTCTGCGGGCCGAGCACCGGCCGGGCCGCGAAGTAGGCCGCGGCGGCCGGCAGGACGGCCAGGAGGGCGATAACGTCGGTGACGGTTTTGACGATTGCCCGCATACGGGATTGAAAGAATTGGCGTGATAATTGCCCAGAACAGTCGGGCGGCACGGGGTTCGACCCGTCACCCGGCGCGGCCATGGTCGTCCCAGATGATCGAGCCTCGCCACGAACTCCGAGCCAGAATCGACTCGATCATAGTAGTCAGCTCTCGTCCAGCGCCCTTCGCCTGACGGCACAGTATCGCTTAGCAAAATTCCGCCGCCTAATCTTGCCGCGCCATCGGAAAGCCTATTCAATGGGCCTCGACCGTGACCGGCATTCGAAGAGTCAGGGAGTCCCCGGCGGAGGGGACACGTCAGACCCGTTGGTTAGCCCGATTAGGAGGGATACGCCGGTTGACAAGCGCGGGAGTTCGTCCTAGCCTTCACCGGCCGACGAACTGCCCGGCCGCCGCCCGCCGGCCAGACCCGCGTTGTCGGTTTCCCGTCTGCCTCGCTCCCCCTATTAGCGAGTGCTCTGGACAGTCCGTTCGCAGGCCGAACGCCGGCGCCCCCGGGTGACGGTCCGGCCTGCGCGCCGGGGTGGTTCATGACTCGCGCCCAGTCGCTGCGCCATCCCGGGATCGCTGCCGCCCCTTGGTGTCGTACACGGGAGGCGGAGTTGCCGGCCCGGCTCGGCCCACATCCCCGGACCACGTCCCATCGTCCGGGCCGAACGGGTTGACCTCCGCCGCATCGATCACCGGAAGTCGAAGCGAGGAACGACTCACCGATGTCCGCACACGCTTGGTTCCAATCGTGGCTGGTCGCCCGCAAGTCCCACAACCCGGTGCCCCGCCGGAAGGCCCGCCGCCCGTGGCTGCGGCTGGAGCAGCTGGAGTGCCGCGACGTGCCCAGCTCGGTCGTCACGGACCCGACCACCTGGCACTTCGACTTCGGCCCGGCCGGGTCGCCGGCCGTGGTCGGGTACACGGCCGTGTCGGCCGTGCCGGCCCGGGGGAACTCCGCCAAGGCGTCCGGGGACCAGTTCGGCTGGCTCGGCGGCAAGGTCCGGTACGCCGACCTGGGGACGGCCGACCCCCTCACCCGCGACTTCGCCCTGACCGCCGACGGCACCTTCTACGCCCAGCTGGCCCCGGGCAAGTACGCCGTCACGCTGCGGATGGGCGGCGACACCGTGGCCCACGACCAGATGGCCGTCTACCTCGAGGGGGCCGCGGCCGACACGGTGACGGCCGCCGCCAACCAGGTCGTCACCAAGACGTACACCGTCACCGTCACCGACGGCCAGCTGACGTTGC
The DNA here is from genome assembly GCA_036406755.1 of Gemmataceae bacterium. Classification (GTDB taxonomy): domain Bacteria; phylum Planctomycetota; class Planctomycetia; order Gemmatales; family Gemmataceae; genus DASXAN01. The sequence continues at coordinate 2,298 of DASXAN010001171.1, read as the reverse complement.
GCCTGCTGGACCTGGGCGGGGCCGACCCCTACGCCATCCTCAACGCCCTCGACGTCGTCCCGATCGTCCCGCTGACGGCCACGTTCAGCAGCGGCGGGCCGGTCAACGAGGGCGGCACGCAGACCGTCTCCTTCGCCAACGTCACGGGCGGGGCCGGCGGGTACAAGTACAGCTACGACTTCAACAACGACGGCGTCTTCGACGTCGTCAACAGCACCCAGGCGACGATCACCGTCCCGTCGCAGTACCTGGCCGACGGCCCGGCCGCCCGCGTGGTCCACGCCCGGGTGACGGATAGCGCCGGCGCGACCGCCGACTACGCCACGTCGATCCAGGTCAGGAACGTCGCCCCGACGATCCGGCTGAGCGGGCCGTTCACCGGCACGGCCGGGGCCCCGGTCGCCTTCTCGGCCGCGGTCACCGACCCGAGCTCGGCCGACGCCGCCGCCGGGTTCCGGTACGCCTGGAGCTTCGGCGACTTCGCCACCAGCACCCAGCAGGCCCCGACCCACGCCTACGCCACGGCCGGCACCTGGACCGTCACCCTGACGATCTTCGACAAGGACGGCGGGGTGAGCTTTTCGTCCGCGTCGGTGACGGTGGCCGGCCCGGTGACCGGGTCGTTCACCAACAGCGGGACGGTGGCCGAGGGCGGCACGGGGACGGTGTCGTTCGGGACCGCCACCGGCGGGACCGGGCCGTACAAGTACAGCTACGACTTCAACAACGACGGCGTCTTCGACGTCGTCAACAGCACCCAGCCGACGGCGACGGTCCCGGCACAGTACCTGGCGGACGGCCCGTTCGCCCGGGTGGTCCGCGGCCGGATCACGGACGCGGCCGGGGCGTACGCCGACTACACGACGACGATCCAGGTCACCAACACGCCGCCGACGGTCAACCCGGGCGGGCCGTACTCGGGCACGGCCGGGGCCGCCGTCGGCTTCGCGGCCACGGCGACCGACCCCAGCCCGGCGGACGCGGCGGCCGGGTTCACCTACCGGTGGAGCTTCGGCGACTTCGCCACCGCCACGGGGGCGAACCCGACCCACACCTACGCCGCCCCCGGCACGTACACCGTCACCGTCACCGCGATCGACAAGGACGGCGCGTCGTCCACGACCAACGTGTCGGTGACGGTGATCGGCCAGCTCTCCGGGACGTTCGGCAACGCCGGGTCGGTGGCCGAGGGCGGCACGGGGGCCGTCTCGTTCGCCAACGTGACGGGCGGCACCGGGCCGTACACGTACGGCTACGACTTCAACAACGACGGCACGTTCGAGGTCACCGGCAGCGCCCAGGCGTCGGCGGCGGTGCCGGCGTCGTACCTGGCGGACGGCCCGTCGGCCCGCACGGTGCGCGGCCGGGTGACGGACGCGGCCGGCCGGTTCGCGGACTTCACCACGTCGATCACCGTCACCAACGTCCCGCCGGCGGCGACGGCCGGCGGGGCCGGCCAGTCGGCGACGCAGGGCGTGTCCACGAGCTTCGCGCTGGGGTCGTTCACCGACCCTGGGGCGAACGACGGCCCGTGGACGATCGCGGTCAACTGGGGCGACAACACGACGACGACGTTCACGAACTCGCTGCAAGGCGCCCAGAGCCGGGCGCACACGTACGCCGCGGCCGGCACGTACACGATCACGATGACGGTGACGGACAAGGACGGCGGGACGGCGACGGCGGCGACGGGCGTGACGGCGACCAGTCCTCTGTCGGCGACGTTCGGCAACGGCGGGGCGGTGAACGAGGGCGGCACGGGGACCGTCTCGTTCGCCAACGCGTCCGGCGGCACCGGGCCGTACACGTACAGCTACGACTTCAACAACGACGGCACCTTCGAGGTCACCGGCAGCACGTCCCCGACGGCCACGGTCCCGGCGTCCTACCTGCCCGACGGCCCGGCCACCCGTGTGGTGCGCGGCCGGGTCAAGGATAGCAGCGGCGCCTTCACCGACTACACGACCACGATCACCGTTAACAACGCGCCGCCGACGGCGACCTTGGGCAACAGCGGCCCGGTGACTTCGGGGGCCACGGGCACGGTGACCTTCGCGAACCCGTCCGACCCGTCCGCCGCCGATGCGGCGGCGGGGTTCAAGTACAGCTTGGACTTCAACAACGACGGCACGTTCGAGGTGACGGACGGCGGCTCGGCCTCGGCCACCGTGCCGGCCTCGTACCTGTCCCTCGGCACGCACGTCGTGAAAGGCCGGATCAAGGACAAGGACGGCGGCTTCACGGACTACACGACCAGCATCACGGTCGTCCAGGGGTCGTCCACGAACACCGCCTCGG
>DASXAN010001170.1:0-6679 GCA_036406755.1 Gemmataceae bacterium | reverse complement strand
TACAGCGCGTCCAGCGATTGCGGGATCACCTTCGTGTCGGCCACGACCGGCATGAAGTTCGTATCCCCGTTCCACCGCGGGACGACGTGCCAGTGCAGGTGTCCGGGCAGGCCGGCCCCGGCCACCTTTCCGAGGTTCAGTCCGACGTTATGTCCGTCCGGCCGCATCGCCTCGGACAATAGCCCGACCATCCGGCGGAGGGCCAGTTGCAGGTCGAGCAGTTCGTCCTCGGCCAACTCGGAAAGTTGCCCTTTGTGGGCGAGCGGGGCCACCATGAGGTGTCCGTTGTTATACGGGAAGCGGTTGAGGACCACGGCGCTGTGGGCGGTCCGCAGCACGATCAGGTTGGCGCGGTCGTCGTGTTCGGCCAGGCCGCGGCAGATGAAACAGCCGGCGTCGTCGGCCGGCTTGGGCGGGGTGGCGACGTACGCGAGGCGCCAGGGTGCCCACAACTGGTCCATCGGCGGCCTCCCGGGCGGCCCGGCGGCCGCTTGACGTACCGGCCGTAACGGCCTAGCATAACTCCTCTTTATACGTGGACACCCCCGGACAAGGCGAACTCCATGGCCGTACCGAAGCGTCGCACGTCGCATTCCAAGCAGGGGATGCGGCGGAGCCACCACCACAAGAAGCCGATCCAGGTGCAATACTGCACCCGGTGCAACGAGCCGGTCCTGCCCCACCGCGTCTGCCCCAACTGCGGCTACTACCAGAACCGCGAAATCGTAGCGATGGAAGCCGAGGGGAAGTAACCCATGCGGATCGCTCTGGACGCGATGGGCGGCGACCACGCCCCCGGGCCGATCGTGGCCGGGGCCGTCCAGGCCGTCGCCGAGAACCCCGACGTGACCGTTGTCCTGGTGGGCGACCAGGCCCAGGTCGGCCCGGCCGTCCAGGCGGCCGGCGGTAACGTCGGCGACCCAATCGAGCTGTTCCACTGTACCCAGCAGGTGGGCATGGAGGAGTCGCCGGTCGAGGCGCTGCGGAAGAAGCCGGACAACTCCATTAGTCGGACGTGGCAACTGCTGGCGGAGCGGAAGGTGGACGCGATCGTCAGCGCCGGCAACACCGGGGCGATGGTCGCCGGCGGGCTGCGGCTGCGGCGGTTCCTCAAGGGCGTCCGCCGGCCCGGCATCGCCACCGTGATGCCGACGCTCAAGGGGCCGTGCGTCCTCATCGACGTCGGCGCCAATGTTGCCCCCAAGCCGCAACACCTGTTCGCCTACGGGGTGATGGGGTCGATCTTCGCCAAGCACATCCTCGGCCGGGAGCGGCCGACCATCGGGCTGATGAACGTCGGGTCGGAGGAGGCGAAGGGCAACGAGCTGTCCAAGGACACGCATGCCCTGTTCCACGACAGCCCGCTCGGGGACCAGTTCGTCGGCAACATTGAGGGCCGCGACATCCACCGTGGGGCGTGCGACGTGGTCGTGACCGAGGGGTTCGTCGGCAACGTGGTGCTGAAGGTGTGCGAGGGGCTGTTCGAGTTCGTGATGAAGATGGTGACGCACGAGCTCAACAAGGCCCTAAACGTCGAGCGGCACACCGCCCACGCGACGCTGACCGCCCTGGTCCACAAGCACGACTACAGCGCCTACGGCGGGGCGCCGCTCTTGGGCATCGACGGCATCTGCATCATCTGCCACGGCAGCTCCGGCGACCGGGCGATCAAGAACGCGATCCAGATCGCGGCCCAGTACGCCCGGGCCGGGCTGAACGAGAAGATCGTGCAGGAGCTGGCGGCCGCCCCCGCGATGGCGGACGGCGAGGAGTAGGTTCCCCATGCCGCGCGTGGCCTTCCTCTTCCCCGGCCAGGGCGCCCAGACCGTCGGCATGGGCCAGGCGCTGTGCCAAGCGGTACCGGCGGCGAAGCGGCTGTTCGATCAGGCCGCCGACATCGTCGGGTACGACTTGCTGGCCGTCTGCACCGCGGGCCCGGCGGAGAAGCTCAACGCCACGGACGTCAGCCAGCCGGCCATCTACGTTGCCAGCCTCGCCGCCCTGGAGTCCCTCAGAGCGAGCGACCCCACGGCGGTCGAAGGATGTGCCGGGACGGCGGGCCTGAGTCTCGGGGAGTACACGGCCCTGACGTTCGCCGGGGCGCTGAGTTTCGCCGACGGGCTACGGGTCGTGCAGGCCCGCGGCCGCGCGATGCAGGCGGCCGCCGACGCCCAGCCCGGCGGGATGGTGAGCGTCCTCGGCCTGGAGCGTGCGCAGGTCGAATCGATCTGCCAGGCGGCGTCCGGTGTCGGGACGATCCAAGTCGCTAACCTGCTTTGCCCCGGCAACATTGCGGTTTCTGGCGAGCAACCGGCGCTGGCCGAAGTCGAGCGGCTGGTCACCGAGCAGGGGGCGCGGACAGTCCGGCTGGCGGTCGCCGGGGCCTTCCACACCGACCTGATGAAGCCCGCCGATGAGCAGTTGGCCGCGGCGCTCAGCGAAGTGGAATTGAAGCCGCCGCGGGTGCCGGTGTGGTCCAACGTGGACGCCAAGCCGCATACCGACCCCGGCGAAACTCGCCAACTCCTGGTGCGGCAAGTGGTTTCGCCGGTGCTGTGGGAGGATTCGATCCGCGGCCTGATGGGTGACGGGTTCGACAAGTTCTACGAGGTTGGCCCGGGGCGGGTGCTGGCCGGGTTGCTGAAGCGCGTCCAGCGAAAGGCCGATTGCACCAACGTGGCGGCCTGAGGCCGGCCGTCGCTAACTGGTATTCGGGCTTCCCTTTCGGCCGGCGGGCGGATACATTCTTGCCCATACTCCGATCCCGGCCATGGAGGCGTCGCCCGGTTGGGCGCGGGTCCGATCCGGCCACCGCCGGGTCGGGGGATGGGAATCGATCAATCGCGGGCCGCGGGCGGACAGTCCCCCGCCGGTGCCGCCGTCGCGCCCCGCCGGGGCGCTGGGAGGATCGCACCGTGCCGTCCGTCGAAGAGCGCGTGATCGAGATCGTCTGCGAGAACCTCGGCGTCAACAAGGAGCAGGTCAACCGCAACACCTCGTTCATCGAGGACGTCGGGGCCGACTCGTTGGACATCGTCGAGCTCATCATGGAGCTCGAGGAAGAGTTCGAGATCAACATCCCGGACGAGCAGGCCGAGAAGATCAAGACGGTCGGCGAGGCGATCGACTACATCGAGCGGGAGATCGCCAAGAAATGAGCCGCCGCCGCGTGGTCATCACGGGCCTGGGGACGGTCAACCCGGTCGCCCACGACGTGCCGGCCTACTGGAAGGCGCTGCTCGCGGGCAAGAGCGGGATCGGCCCGATCACGCTGCTCGACTCGACGGCGTTCAAGGTCCACTTCGCCGGCGAGGTCAAGGACTTCCACCCGGAGCAGGTCATCAACTCCAAGGAAGTCCGGCGGATGGACCGGTTCGCGCAGTTCGGCATGTTCGCCTCTCTGGAGGCGGTCAAGGACAGCGGCATCGACTTCGCCAAGGAAGACCCGTACCGCTGCGGCGTCATCATCGGCAGCGGCATCGGCGGGCTGACCGAACTCGAAGAGCAACACGCCATCTACATCGAGAAGGGGCCGAGCCGGATTGGGCCGTTCGTCGTCCCGAAGATGATCGCCAACGCCGCGTCCGGCCACGTCTCCATCCACTTCGGGCTCATGGGGCCGAACACGGCCATCGCCACCGCCTGTGCCAGCGCCGCCCACGCCGTCGGCGACGCCCTGCGGGCCATCCAGCACGACCAGGCCGACGTGATGATCACCGGCGGCGCCGAGGCCGCGATCACCCACATGGGCCTGGGCGGGTTCTGCTCGGCCCGGGCCCTGTCCATGCGGAACGACGACCCGCAAGGGGCCAGCCGGCCGTTCGACAAGGACCGGGACGGGTTCGTGCTCAGCGAGGGGGCCGGCATCGTCATCGCCGAGGAACTGGACCACGCCCGCAAGCGCGGCGCCCAGATCTATGCCGAGGTGCTCGGCGTCGGCAGTACCGCCGACGCCTACCACATCACCGCCCCGCACCCGGAGGGGGCCGGCGCCAGCCGGGCGATGGAAAACGCCCTGCGGGACGCCCGCGTGACCCCGACCCAGATTGACTACATCAACGCCCACGGCACCAGCACCGAGCTCGGCGACGCGGCCGAGACGTCCGCCATCAAGCGGGTGTTCGGCCCACACGCGCGGAAGCTGGCCGTGTCCAGCACCAAGAGCATGCTCGGCCACCTGCTCGGCGCGTCCGGCGGCGTCGAGCTGATCGCCACGGCTCTGTCGATCCGGCACCGCGTCGTCCACCCGACGATCAACTACCGCACCCCGGACCCGACGTGCGACCTGGACTACGTCCCGAACCAGCCGCGGGAGATGAAGGTAATGACGGCCATCTCCAACAGCTTCGGCTTCGGCGGCCACAACTGCACGCTGGTCATCGGCGCACTGCGGTAATCGACGGCCATTCAGTCCCGGCTATGAACGACCCGGCGACCTGGCTCCTGGCGCTCCTTCCGGCCCTCTTCGCCGTCCTCTGGTGCGGAGTGCTGCTGCTGATCGGCCGGATGGGCGGCTGGTCCCGACTCGCCGCAGCCTACCGACACGACGGCCGGTTCGACGGCTACCGCACGCGATTCGCCTCCGGCGAGCTGCGCGGACCGTTGCTCGGCCTACCTTGCAACTACGGCGGTTGCCTGACGCTAGGTTCCAACCCGGACGGCCTGTACCTGGCTGTCTTACCGCTATTCCGCCCTGGCCACCCGCCGCTCTTCATCCCGTGGCAGGACGTGACCGCGGAGGTCAAGCAGGGCTGGCTGACGACCTCGACGACGTTCGCCTTCCGCCGGGCGCCGGCCGTGCGGCTGCGCGTAGCCCACCGCTTGGCCCGCCGGCTTGTAGAATCGGCAGGGGTCGTCCGCCCCCTGGACCTTGACGACGAGCAGGCTCATGCCACTCAACTTTGACCTGATCGGCCCCCCTTCCGCCGCCGACCTGTCCCCGCAGGAGTACGCCCGCTACAGCCGCCACCTGATCCTGCCGGAGGTCGGCCTGGACGGCCAGAAGCGGCTCAAGGCTTCGAGCGTGCTGCTGATCGGCGCCGGCGGCCTGGGCTCGCCGCTGGCGCTGTACCTGGCCGCCGCCGGCGTCGGCCGGATCGGGCTGGTCGATTTCGACCTCGTGGACTTCAGCAACCTCCAGCGGCAGGTGCTGCACGGCACGCCCGACGTCGGCCGGCCCAAGCTCCACTCCGCCCGCGACAAAATCACGGCGATCAACCCCGAGGTCCGGGTTGACCTGTACGAAGCCCGGCTGACCTCGGCCAACGCCTTCGACCTGTTCCGTCCGTATGACGTCATCATCGACGGCACCGACAATTTCCCGACCCGCTACCTGACCAACGACGCCTGCGTGTTGCTGAAGAAGCCCAACGTCTACGGCTCGATCTTCCGCTTCGACGGCCAGGCGTCAGTGTTCTTCCCGCCGCACGGCCCGTGCTACCGCTGCCTGTACCCGGAGCCGCCGCCGCCGGGCGAGGTGCCGAGCTGTGCCGAGGGCGGGGTGCTCGGCATCCTGCCGGGCGTCGTCGGGCTCATCCAGGCGACCGAGGCCGTGAAGCTGATCCTCGGCGTCGGCTCGCCGCTCGTCGGCCGGCTCTTGCACTACGACGCGCTCGGCATGACCTTCCGCGAGTTCAAGGTGCGGCGGAACCCGAAGTGCCCGGCGTGCGGCGACAACCCGACGGTCACGAAGCTGATCGACTACGAACAGTTCTGCGGCGTCCGCGGCGAGCCGGCAGCATCGGCGACCGGAGCAGCGGGCGGCGAGCTCTCGCCTGTCGACCTGAAGCGCCGCATCGACGCCGGCGAGGACTTGTTCATCCTCGACGTCCGCAACCCGGAGGAGTTCCGCATCGGCCGCATCCCCGGCAGCACGCTGATCCCGCTGCCGGACCTGCCGCAGCGGGCCGGCGAACTTGACCCGGACCGCGAGATCGTCGTCCACTGCAAGAGCGGCGCGCGGAGCGCGAAGGCGATCCACCTGCTCCGAGAGCGCGGCTTCCGCAAGCTGCGGAACCTAACCGGCGGGATTCTGGCATGGTCGGAGAAAGTTGACCCGAGCGTTCCCCGATATTAGACGATGGGCCGCAGACGGCTCGGGAAGGGGACGACCATGCCGAAAACGATTTCGTGGATGTACCATCGCAAGGGCTGAACCGGCTGCCGGAAGGCTCAAGGGTTCCTTGAGCACGTCCCGCACGCGATCGGCGAGGTGGTGGACGCCGGCAAGCACCGGCAGGGCCGCGCCGAAGCCCTGAGGATCGCCAAGTCCGCCAAGCGCGTCGTGACCGGCCGGGGCAAGAACGTCGTCACGTTCGACATGCGGGCCGCCCCGCCGGACGACGACACACTGGCGGCCGCCATCCTCGGCCCGACCGGCAACCTGAAGGCGCCGACGCTCCGGGTCGGCGACACGCTGCTGGTGGGGTTCAACGAGGAGACGTTCCGGCGGATACTTGGTTAGCCGCGACGCGGAGTCTGCGGAGCGGAGCGGGCACTTAGCCCCCGGTCAATGACCGGGGGCTAAATGAACCGCGTCGCGGCTAGGCCGTATGGACACGAGGCAGGGGACCTACGATGTCCGGGTTATTTCAGCATCACCATCACCGCGGCTACCTTCACGAACGCCAGGAAGTTGGCCGCCTTTTTCTCGTAGCGGGTGGCGACCCGCCGGTACTGC
>DASXAN010001169.1:0-1924 GCA_036406755.1 Gemmataceae bacterium | reverse complement strand
CGCGTTCTCCCGCAGCCGCGCTAGCCGGTCCGGCGGGTCCAACACGCCGGCCACCTTGTACCCGAGCGTCGCCAGGTTGTTCACTTTCACCGCCGCACCGTTCTCGAGCAGGTAATCGCTGTTGCGGCTCTCCTGCCCGGGGATCGGGTTGACGATCACCATCGCCAGCCCGCGGGCTAGCGCCTCCGACGTCGTCAGCCCGCCCGGCTTGGACACGATCACGTCCGCCGCGGCCATCAGCTCGTCGATCTGGTCGGTGAACCCGAGCACTTTCGTCCGGTGCCGCGCGGGGACCGGCACGGCCGCCAGCTGTGCCTTCGCCTTTTCGTTCCGCCCAGCCACAACGACGACTTCCAGCGGCCGGTCAATTCCGAGCAGTTGCCGGTAGATCGTCTCCACCGGCCCGACGCCGAAGCCGCCCGCGACTTGCAGAACGACCGGTCGATCGCCGACCAGCCCCTGCCGCTTCAGGCACGCCGAGCGGTCCTTGGCCTCGGCAAAGAGTGGGTGGACCGGGATGCCCGTTACGCGCGTCGCCCCGGCCGGGACGCCCCAGTGGCGTAAGTACAGCGCCCCCTCCTCCGTGGCCGTGAAGAACAGCTCGCACGGGTCGTTCACCCAGAGCCGGTGCGTCTCGAAGTCCGTGGTCACGGTCACCTGCGGCAGGTCGATGTCCCCGGACCGCCGCAGCGACGCGATGATCTCCGCCGGCAGGAAGTGAGTGTTAATGACCAAGTCCCACCGCTCCGCCCGGAGGAAGCGGATGAACTTGCCCATGTTCAGCTTCTGGACGGCCAGCCGCAGCCGGTCGCCGCGGTTGCGGCCCGAAATGCTGGGCCGGTCCATCAAGTCGTAGAAGTAGCCCAGCGCGTGCGGGGCCTTGTTCACCAAGTCCAGGTACGCCTGGCCGTACAACCGGCGGAACGTGGCCGTCGTCAGTTGCAGCACGTCCACGTTTTTCACGACGACGTCCGGGACGCGCTGCCGCAGGGCCAATTCGACGGCTTGGGCGGCCCGGACGTGGCCGGCCCCGGCGGAGGCCGACAGGACGACGATGCGCGGGGGCACGGCACGATCTCCGCGACGGCGGTCAGTCTTGGCAGGTCGGAACCGCCGTGTAATATACGGGGCGTCCGGACCCGACGAAATACAACGCCCCCTCTGGGTGGAGACGGCGCATGCCCACTCTGGCCGACCCGCATGAACAGGCTGTGACGGGGGTGACGCCGCCGCAACTCGGCGAGGCGATCATCCGCGAGGTGCTGCCGTCGGTCGCGGCCCACCCCGGGCCGGCCGGCCTGGCCCGCGCCTGCTACCGCACCATCATTCTGGCCCCGCTCGGTTGGCTGGTCCTGGCCCCGTTCTACTTCGCCAAGCCGCTCGGGCGGCGCTACCGGCTGACTAACCGCCGGCTCATGGTCTGCAAGGGGCTCAAGGCGACGCCGGACCAGGATGTGCCGCTGGACCGGATCAAGGACGTGAAGCTCGTCACCGACGCCAACAGCGAGTTCTTCTTGGCCGGGACGCTAGAAGTGCTCGACACAGACGGCAAGACGGTCCTGTCGTTGCCGGGCGTACCGGAGCCTGAGTCCGTGCGGCACGCCATCTTGCAAGCCGCCGCCGCCTGGGGCCCGGTGCTGCGGATCGGCCAGCCGGCCCAGCCGACGGCCGACCGTAGCCAGGCGAGCGGCCCGGCCTGAACGGTCGGTCGCACCCTGCGCCGCCTTTCCCTTCCTCGTGAGCGTTGGCACGACCGCGGCGCGGCCGTATAAAAGCGCTCACGCGCCACCCGCCCCACACCGGTCAACCGCCATGAAAATCCACGAATACCAGGCCAAGGACTTGCTCGCCGCCGCCGGCGCCCCGATCCCGCGCGGCATCGTCGCCGCCACGCCGGACGAGGCCGCCGCCGCGTTCGACCAGC
>DASXAN010001168.1:0-2648 GCA_036406755.1 Gemmataceae bacterium | reverse complement strand
CAGTCCTCGCCGGCGCGGTCGAGCCACGCATAGAACGCCGCCTGCGGTTCCTCCAGGAGCGTGAGGTTCTCGAAACCTGCGAGTCGGGCCGACTCGATGGTCAGGTCGCGGGCCGCCGCGTCGAACGACGCCGGCACGGTCAGCACGACGTCTTGCAATTCGAGCCGCTGGGCCGGGTCGTTCTTCGCGATCGTCTGGTTCCAGGCCTCGGCGAGGTGGCTGAGCAACAGCCGCGACGCCTCCAGCGGCGAGACGTGGCGGGTCGTGTCCGGGGCCTTCCACGGCAGGATCGGCGCCCTGCGATCAACACCGGGGTGGCAGAGCCAGCTTTTCGCCGAGCTAACCAGCCGGGTCGGCACCTGCGAGCCGAACTGGCGGGCGAACTCGCCGACGGCGAAGTCCCGCTCCGGGGCCCACGGCAGCCGGAGTGCCCCGGCCGGCTGCTCGCCGGGGCCGGGCAGGTACAGGAACGACGGCAGCAGCGGCCGGTCGGCCACCTCGCCGGGGGCGACGACCTGGGGGATCGGCAGGGTGACGATCGGGGCCTCGTCGCCGAGGCTGGTGTCCACGTAGGCGAGGGCGGAGTTGGTGGTGCCGAGGTCGATGCCGACGACGTAGCGGGATGCGGGCAAGGGTGCGGACTCCTGACGGATCAACGGTGCTCATCCTATTGTACGGGGGTCGGCGGCGCTTGTGCGGGCCGGGCCGACCCGTTAACCTTGCATGGGTCCGCCCCCGCGCTGCTCTCAATCCGTGAGGATTCGCCATGCGTCGGCTCGGCTGGATCGTTGGCGTCGCCGCCGTGTGCGGCTCCCCGCTGCGGGCGGCGGAGCCGATCCCGGCGGGGCAGTTCGAGAAACTCCAGGCCGTCATCCGGCCGACGGCCGCCGAGGAGAAGTGGCTGCAAATCCCCTGGCGGACCGACCTGACGGCCGCCCGCCGAGAGGCGGCCGCGGCCGGCAAGCCGCTGCTGTTGTGGGAGATGGACGGCCACCCGCTCGGCTGTACCTGAAACAACGGCGTCGCGGGCCGTGCGCTCGCGTTCTCCGACCCGGAGATCATCCGGATGGCCACCCGGGACTACGTCCCCGTCACCGGCGACGACTGGTACCAGCGCCGCCGGGACGACGACGAGGGCCGCTTCCTCCGCCGCCTCGGCGAGCAGGCCGGCCGCACCGGCGACGGCACGCGGCAGGGCATCTACTGCTGCACCGCCGACGGCGAGGTGCTGGCGTTCAAGAACGCCGGCCAGGCGCCGGACGTGATGCGGGACTCGCTCCGCCACGGCCTGGACGCCTGGCGGAAGCTGCCGGCCGACCGCCGCCGGCCGGGCGCGGTCACGGTCCCGGGCCTCGACCGGGCCGACCCGCACTACACCCGCACGCCGCCGCCGGGCGGGCTGGTCGTCCGCGTCGTCACCCGCCGGCTCGACCGGGAGGACGGCAAGCTCTGCCACTGTGCCGGCGAGACGGGGGCCGGGGCCGAGGCGGCCCGCGACCACCTGTGGGTCACCGCCGCCGAGCGGGCGGCGCTCGCCCGTCCGGGTGTCAAGGCCGGCGACACGTACCCGCTGCCGGCCACGCTGACCGCCCGCATCCTTCGCTACCACCTTGTGGACAACACCAAGGGTGAGCCGGTCTTCTTTCAGCCGGGTGAGGTCCGCGGGACACTGACGCTCACCGTGGAGTCGGCGACCGACGCCGAGGTACGGCTGCGGCTGGAGGGCACCGCCCTGATGCGGGCGGCCGCCCGCGGCAAGGTCGGCGAACGCGGCTACGACGCGAGCCTGCTCGGTTTCGTGACGGTCAGCCGGGGCGGGGCGGTCGAGCGGTTCGACGTCGTCGCCGTGGGCGACGCCTGGGGCGACCACGGCTGGGGGCAGCCCGGCGCCCGGCCCGGGCGGACGCCGCTGGGCGTGGCGTTCACCCTGGCCCGTGGCGACCAGCCGGCCGACCGCGTCCCGCCGCAGGGGATGCGCGACCCGGGCGAGTACCTCGGGAAGTGACGTTCGAGGAGTCGGAGTCATTTCTACCGCCGCCATCGCTGCTCCGGCCCCGCGGGCCGTCCCGGTCGCCCGCGGGGCCCGGGTCGGTGCCGTCGTCTTCCTGGCCAACGCCGCCCTGCTCGTGCTGCAACTGGTCGCCGGCCGATTGCTCGCCCCGTTCGTCGGCGTGTCGCTGGCGACGTGGACGGCCGTCATCGGCGTGTTCCTCGCCGGCATCAGCGCCGGCAACTGGCTCGGCGGCCGGCTCGCCGACCGCGGGGCCACCGAACGCACCCTCCGCCGCCTGCTGCTCGCCGGGGCCGGGACGGTGCTGCTGGCGCTCGGCGTCGTCTGGGCACTCGGCGACGGGCACGTCTTGCGACCGGTGCCGCTGTACCCGCGCATCCTGCTCTTGACGCTGACCACGTGCCTGCCGCCGGCGCTGGTGCTGAGCCTGATCACGCCGGTGGCGATCAAGCTGCAACTGCCGGACGTGGCCCACACCGGGCGGGTCGTCGGGCTGGTGTACGCCCTGGGTACGCTCGGCAGCCTGGTCGGCACGTTCCTGACCGGGTTCGTGCTGCTGGCGCACCTGACGACGACGGCGATCGTGCTCGGGGCGGCGGGGGTGTTGGCAATCGCGGCCATGTTCGGCGTCGCCTCC
>DASXAN010001167.1:0-9785 GCA_036406755.1 Gemmataceae bacterium | reverse complement strand
CTAGGCACTTCGAGCATCGCTTAGCTCGCTCCGCTCGCCGCGCGGCGAAACGAAGACGGCCTTACCGCCGCAGCAGTGTCGGCACCTGGTCGGGGTGCTCGTCCAGGTACTTCGCCATCGCGGAGAAGAACATCAACAGCTGCGACGCCCCCTGCTCGGCCATCCGCGGCGCGGCCGGGCCGAGCAGCCGCGTCACCAGCGCCGCCGCCCGGCTGTCGGTCTGCAAGTAGACGTCCACCTCGTGCGTCACCAGCACCTGCCCGGACGCGTCCGACCGCCGCGTGTGCCGCAGCACCGCCACCGCCCGCACGGGGACCACCGGCAACGATGTGGACGCCTTCGCCTGCCCCTCGGCGTACCAGATCCGCATGGACGGCCCGCTGTACGCCGTCACCCAGGCGATGTCGCTGCCTTCGCCGTCCGACCAGAGGAACCGGCCGTCGCCCTTGTTCGTGATGCCGACGCACGGCACACCCAGCCGCCGCCAGGCCGTGGCGACGCGGTCCGGGTGGTCGAGCAGCCAGTCGTACGGCCCGGCCACGAACTCCTCCGCCGGGCCGTGGGCGGAGAGCGTCGGGTCGCGGACCACCCTGGCGATCGGGTCGCGGAGGTTGGCCGGTAGGACGTCGAGCGGGACGGGCGCCAGCCGCGGCCGGGTTGGGGCGAACAGCCGCATCCGCGGCTGCGTGACGGCGTACTCGGCCGGCGCGACCGTCGGCGGCTGCGCCGGTGCGGTCCCGGCCCACACCAGCCCGGCCAGGACTCCCAGACGGTGAATCGTGGCGGGCTTCATAGGCGATCTCCGGGCGGCGCGCAGCCGGGTGACGCCCTCTTACATCGTTCGCCCGGTCGGGCCGACATGAGCGATTCTGCCCAACCTGCCGGGCGGTTGCCCTTGAGCGCGGACGCCGCCGGCGGGTATGCTCCGCGCCCGCCGGCGGCGGTTGCCTAGACCCCGGCGGCGCACGGAGGCTCCGACCATGAAACGCTGGCTCGCCGGGGTGACACTGCTGGGGTTGCTCGGGGCCGTGGCCGCGGGTTGGCTCTGCCGCGACAACTTGCGGGCGCGGTACTACGCCCGTCAACTCCTCGCCGCGTCCGATGCGGACGCGGCGGGCTGGATCGAGCGGGGCGGCGAATGGGGCTCCGGCGTGCCGGACCGGCTGATCGACGTGCTCGCCACCGAGGACGCCACGGCCTGCTCCCGGGCGGCAGCCGCACTCGCCCGGCTCGGGGCCGCCGACCGGCTGGCGGAGCGGTTCACGCACCTGAGTCCTGAGGGCTGGCGGGCGGCGCTTGAGTGCGTCGCCGCCGCGGCGGACCGGCCGGAGGCGGCCGCCGCGGCCCGGCAGCTCGTCCGACCGGCGCTGCAGCACGCCGACACCGGCGTGCGGCTGCGGGCCGCGGCGCTGGCACTGCGGCCGGAAGTCGGCCAGGCCGAACTGCTGGTGCCGCTCTTGAAAGACTCCTCCGCGGAGGTGCGGCGGACCGCCGTCCTGGCCGTCGGCCCGTCGCGGAACCTGATCGCCGACGACGACTTGCTGCACTGGTTGCACGACCCGGACCCGGACGTGCGGCGGCTGACGGAAACGGCCCTGCGGAGCCGGGGGCTGAGGGCGGTGGACGTGCGAATGGGCCGGCTGCTGACCGACCCGCGGCCGGCGGCCCGGCTGGAGTTGCTCGGCTTGCTCCGCGACGACGGCCAGCTCGATCTCAGCGCGTGGCTGGGCCGGCTGTGTGAGGATTCGGCCCCGGCGGTGCGGGCGGCCGCGGCCCGGCTGGCGGTCGAGCAGCAGGTGTTCCAGCTCGCCGACCGACTGGCGCAAATGGCCCAGGCCGACCCGGACCTGACGGTCCGGCAGACCGTGCGCTATCACTTGGCGCAACTCCAGGCGCCGGTGCGACCGGCCGGCGCGACGCAGCCGTAACTATTAATTCTACTCAGCTGGTCCGCCGCGGTCCGAGCGGAGCGAAGGCCGCACAGCCTACGCTCTCCTCAGGCCACGGCGGAATATGGTATTCCTGCCAAGTCAGAGAAGGTGCGCAAACTGATCTTCGCGTGCCAAATGCGCGCAAAACCGCCGCCGCCGCGGGTTGTCCGGGTGGTCCCGAAGAGAGAGATTTTGCGCAAGATGTGACGTGGAAAGCTTGACGGACTTTTTCGGGGCCGTTACATTGAGGGGTGAGTCTTAGCGGAGCGCAGGCGCACGGGTACTCCTGCCGCGGTACCCGTCACCGGCCCGCCGCCAGGATACTCAGTTGGTTCTTGCAGGGGAAGCGGATCTTCACCGGCGCATCGGGCCGCGAGTCGGCCGACGGCTCCCCCCGATTGCGTGGGAACCAATCAACCCTGGTCCCCTGGTACTCCGAGAAGGATATGCGGCGATGCTAGTCCTGTCCAGGAAAAAAAACGAGTCCATCGTGATCAACAACGACATCACGGTGACGGTGGTGGAAATCCGCGGGGATAAGGTGCGGCTGGGCATCGTGGCCCCGAAGGAAGTTCCGGTCCACCGGCAGGAAGTCTACGACGCCATCCACGGCAAGGGCGACGACGCCGCCCCGGCCGCCGTGGTGGCCGCCAAGCCGGCTGAGCCGCACGATCGGCGCTAACCCGCACTCGTCCGCTCATCATCGGCCCCGTCCGCGCCACCGAACTCGTGGCGCGGACGGGGCCATTTTTGCTGAGTCGCCCAAGCCCACCCGCGGCGGCGGGTGGGTCGCAAAGCCCCACCCGCCGCCGCGGGTGGGCTTCGCCTTATCCCATCCCGTACTTCTTCAGCTTGTTCGCCAGTGTCTCGCGGGAGATGCCAACCAGGTCCGCCGCCGCCGACTTGTTCCCGCCCGTCCGCTTCAGCGCCTCGGTGATCGCCCACCGCTCCAGCCCTTCCAGGTTCAGCGGCAGCCCGCCGCCGTCGGCCTCGCCCTCGGCCAGGTGGAACGCGCCGGCGTCGAGCGTGTCGGCGTCGGCCATCACCACGGCGTTTTCCAGCGCCGACCGGAGCTGGCGGACGTTGCCCGGCCAGGAGTAGCCCTGGAGCTTCTTCAGCGCCGCCGGCGTCAGCTTGACCTGCTTGCGGCACTCCTTGGCGAGCCGGTCGAGGAAGTATTGCGCCAGCTCCGGGATGTCCTCGGCGTGGTCCCGCAGCGGCGGCACCGGCACCGTTACCACCTTCAGCCGGAAGTACAGGTCCTGGCGGAACCGCCCGGCCCGCACCTCCTTGTCCAGGTCGCGGTTGGTGGCGGCGATCACCCGCACGTCCGACTTGACCTCGGTCGTCATGCCCAGCGGCCGGAAGCTCTTGGTCTCAATCACCCGCAGCACCTTCGCCTGGCAGTCGGCAGACAGCTCGCCGATCTCGTCCAAAAACAGCGTCCCCTCGTCGGCCTGCTGGAACATGCCGGGGTAGTCGCGGTCGGCCCCGCTGAACGCCCCCTTGCGGTAGCCGAACAGCTCCGCCTCCATCATCGTCGGCGGAATGGCGGCGCAGTTGACGGCCACCAGCGGCCCGGCCGCGTGCCGCCCCTGGCGGTGCAACGCCGTCGCCACCAGCTCCTTGCCCGTGCCGCTCTCGCCGGCGATCAGGACGGTGGCCGGCTGCGGGGCCACCTTCGCGATCAGCGCCCGCAACTGCTTCATGGCCTGGCTGCTGCCGACCAAGTCGTCGGAGACGACCCGCTGGCCGCGGAGGCGGGAGTTCTCCGCCTCCAGGGTGCGGCGGGTGCGGAGGGTGTCCAGGCCGTGGGCCAGGTAGCCGACCAGCGCCTCGCAGAACCGGACGTTCTGCTCCGTGAACCGGGCGTTGGCCTTGTAGACGTGGACGGCCGCGACCGCCTCGCCCCCGGCCGTCACCGGCAGGCCGATGGCGTCGGTGAACGGCACCAGGCTGTCGGTCGGGCGGTGGTCCACCTCGGCCCCCAGCCAGACCGGCTTGCCGGTCCGCTGCACCTGGAGGGTGAGCTGGCGGCTGAGGTGCTGGTCCACGGTCGCGTCGTCCGGCAGGACGAGCTTCGGCACCGGGTCGGCCGGGTCCAGGCCGAGATAGCCGGCCAGCGACGCCCCGGCCTGCTTGAGCAGGACGCGCAGGGCCCGGCGGAGCAGGTCGCGGGGGTCGGTTTCTTCGACGGCCCCGGCCATGAACCGGCACAGGGTGGTCAGTTCGTCGGTCTGAAGGTGGGTGGTGGACGACCCGGTGCCGTTGGCGTCGATCAGCTGCGTGGCCGGGCCGTGCTTGGTCGTCGGCGGGTCGCCCTCGGTCAGCCGGAACCGCAACCGGGTGGCCCCGATGACGATCTCCTGGCCGTCGGTCAAGGGGGTGGAGCGGGCGACCGGCCGGCCGTCCAGACGGGTGCCGTTGCGGCTCTCCAGGTCGCACAGCACCCACCGCCCGCCCTCGAACTGCAGGCGGGCGTGCGCCCGGGAGGCGTGCTCGTCGGTCAGGACGATGGTGTTCTCGCGGCTGCGGCCGAGCGTCACCGGCCGGTCCGGCTCCAGCTCGTAGACGGACGTGCCGTCCGGCGCCTCCACGGTCAATCGCGCACGCATCACGCTCCCGACTCCCCCCCTCGAAAGCCCCATCCCTTATCCCCCGCGGGCCGCCCGCAGCCAGGCCAGCGCCTGGTAGGCGTCGTCCAGGCCGGGGTCCGGCGGCCGGCCGCCCGTCAGGGCCGCGTGGAACCGCTCCAGCGCCAGCCGCACCGGCGGCGGTCCGGACGGCAATGCGGCGGCATGCCGCACCCGCCCGACCTGCCAGCGGACCCGCCGCGGCAGCACGGCCTCGGCCCACCCCCGCTCGCCGACGACCCGCAGCCGGACCGCCGTGCCCCGGCCGGTGCCCGGCCAAGTCGCCACCTGCGCCGCCGGCCCGCCGAAGTCCAGTAACCAGCCGGCGTGCCCGGTTTCAGACTCCCCGAGGCCGCGGATCGCCGCCGGCGGCCGGTCGAAGAACCGGGCGCACCAATCGAGCAGCACCAGCCCGGCGGCCGCCGACCCGCTCCGCGGGTTCCCCGCCCGGCCGGACCGCTCGGCGGTACACACCACCGACCGCACCGGCCCGAGCTTGGGCAGCAGGCCGCGGACGTGGTCCGTGGCCGGGGCCAACCGCGGCAGCAGCTCGGCCATCACCGGCAGGTTGGCCACGCGGGCCTGCTGCACGACGGCGTCGGCCCGGGCGTCGTCCGCGGCCAGGGACGTGCCCAGGTAGGCCGGCCGGCCGAGGCGGCAGGCCTGCTCTAGCGGCCAGAGGCGGTACCACGGGCGGCCCAGTAGCAGGACCGCGTCCAGGTCTGCGTCCAGGAGGGCGAGCACCCCCGGGACGGCCGGACAGCCCAGGTCGCGGGCGGCGCGGGCCGCCCGGCGCGGGCACGGGTCGGTGACGCCGCGGACGGCGAACCGGTCGCGGAGCGCCAGCAGGGCGGGCCGGTAGTGAGCCGGCCACCGCCGGCCGATGCCGACGACCCCGACGCGCAACCGCTCGGCCATGACGAGTCACCCGGTTGTCCGGCGACGCTTTATTGTGCCGGACGGCGGACCCGGATGCAAGGCGGGGCGGCCGGTCCGATGTCAGAAAACGACACCGCCGTGACACCGCCGGCCGGCGTATCCTAACTTACGTGTAGTGCGCCCCGCGGAGGTGCCCGTGTCGCCGCTCACGCCGTGCATCCTGGCCGCCCTGCTCGCCGCCGCCCCGCCGGACCCGCCGGCCGCCAACGTCGTCCTCAGCGTTGTCGTCGGCCCGGACGGGGCGGCCCAGGTCTACCTGGTCGTGACGGGGCGCCGGCTGCCGTCCGAGCCGGTCGCACGGGCGCTGCGGGACGCCGTTGACTCGACTGCCGTGACAAGTCCGACCGCCGGCCCGACCCAGGTGTGGGCGGTCGTCAACCAGCGGCTGCCCGGCGTCGGGGACGGGGCCGGCGAGTTCGACCTGGCGCCGCTATTCGCCGAGCTCCGCGCCCAGGGCGTCGCCCGGGTTCAGCTATCCGTCGTGGCCCCCGGCTCGGCTAGTGCGTGCGCACTGGGCGGCCAGCCGGTCCCGTCCCTGGCGCCGGCCGGCGCCCCGTATCAGACGTTTCACATGGCGGTGCCTACGGACGAGCCGGACCCGGTCCTGACGTTCGCGTTCGACCTGCCCGACCCGATCCCCCTGTCCGGTCCGTTGGACTTCTCGTTCGACTTTCTAACCCCGACACCCGGCGACCCGGTGTGGCTGTGGCTGCTGGCCGCCGTGCCGGTCGGCGTGGCGGCGCTGGCATGGCGGGTACGGCGGTTCGCAGCCCGGCCGGGCATCGATGCCACCACGCTCGGTTTCCGCTACTGGCGGTTCCAGAACCTGTTGCCGATCGGGACGGTGACGGCATGGCTGACGGCCGTGGCGATCAGCGGCGCGGCCTTGCATGTCGGCACGTGGTTGCCCGACCCCGGCACGGCGGCGCGGGCCGCCCGGTGGGGACTGCTCTACTTCCTGCCGCCGGCGGCACTCATCCTGCTGACACTGCCGATCACCGCCCCGGCCGTCCGCCGGCTCCGCGCGCTGGACTGGCCGCTCGCGGACATCACCCGCCGCAACGCCCTGGCCCCGGTAGCGCTCTACGCGGTCATCCTGACGTTCGTGCTCGGCGTGTGGGCGCTGGCCGAGGGCCAGCCGCGGGTCGGCGTCGGCCTGATCCTGGGGGCCATCGCCGCCCGGGTCGTTGCGGTTCGGCGGAGGCAGCGGCTGCTGCAACTGACGCCGGTGCCGCTGACGCACGGCGAACTCCGCGACCGGATCGCCGAGCTGGCCGGGCGGCTGGGCGTCCGCGTGCCGCAGGTCGGGCTGCTGCCGTCGGACCGGTCGCGGCTGGTGAATGCGTTTGCCCTGGCCAATCAGGGCGTGTGGCTGAGCGATCGGCTGGTCCGCGGGTTCGGTCGGCGGGAGGTGGACGCGATCGCCGCCCACGAGCTGGCCCACCTGCGCCAGTTCGCCAGCCGTCGGCGGCCGCGGGCCAACGTCGGGCCGCTCGGCTGGGTGATCTGGTTCGTGTTCACGGCCGGCCTGACCGCGGCGATCATGGCTAACTCCATGGGCGTCTCGCTGCGCCCGCCCGCCGGGTGGCCGCCGGTCGACTGGCCGTCGCTCGCCCTGGCGGGGCTGGTGGTGTCGCTGCAACTGACGGCGACCCGGCAGTCCCGCGGCCGCGAGTTCGGGGCCGACCGGGCCGCGGCCGAGGTCACCGGCGACGCGGCCGCCCTGATCACCGCCCTGACCCGGCTGAACCGGATCAACGGCCTGCCGGACGAGTGGGGCCGGTGGGACGGCCTGTTCCTGACCCACCCGCCAACGGCCCGCCGCGTCGCCGCCCTGGCCGCCGCGGGCCGGCTGTCGCCGGAGCAGGTGGCCGCCAGCCGGGCGTTGGCCGCCGCTGACCCGGACCCGTACCCGATTCCGCCATCGGCCGTAGCCGGGGCGACGGTGTTCTCGCCGGAGTTCCGCCGTCGCGTGCTGGGCCGGATGTCGTGGGCGGCGATGGCCTCGGCCGTCGGACCGCCACTGCTGGCGGCCCTGGTCGCCGACCTGATCGGCCCCGGCCCGCTGGCCGTCGTAGTTCTCATCGCGGGAGCGCTGCTGCCGGTGGTCGTGTACGTCCTGCTGCTCAACCGCATCGCCACGGCCGGCGGCCGCGGGCTGGAGCGGGGTGTGCGGGCCAAGCTGGCCGCGGAGGGCATCGACCCGGCCGGGGCGGTGTTCGTCAGCCTGGCACCGTCGGACGAACTCCGCGTCTTCGACGGGTTCAGCCAGTGGGACGTGGGCCTGCTCTGGCTGGCCGGGGACCGGCTGGTGTTTGCGGGCGAACACGCCCGCTTCGTCCTGCCGCGGGGGCATGTGACGGGTGTTCGCGTCGGCCGCGGGCTGCCGAGCTGGTTGCCGACGCGGCGGGTGTTCATTTCCTGGCACGACCCGGCGACCGGGGCCGAGGGCACGCTGGCGGTCTGGCCGGGGGCGGAGCGGTCGATGTTGCGGCTGCGGCGGGCGACGTATGACCTGGCCGGGCGGCTCCAGGCGTGGCGGGACGGCGAGGTGATGGCCGCGCCGCCCGCGGCGCTGGCGGACGCCGGACCGCCGGCGTTCGGGACGGTGTACGGCGTGCTGGCGTCGCAGATCGTGCAGCCGAAGATGTTCGTGCGGTCACTCCTGTTCGTGGGGCCGCTGGCGGCCGGGCTGTGCGTGTTGGCCGGAGTGCCGTTCGGCTACACGGTCCTGAGCGGCGGCGGGTACGTGGTGGCGGTCACGGCCCTGGCGCTGGCGTGGCAACTGCTGCCGTACTGGCTGGTGCCGAAGCCGCGGGCCGGCGTCGCGCGGGCTGTCCGGCCGCCCGCGCCACAGCGCGTACCCTGATTCCTCTCATAAATCAGCGGAGCGGCGGCTTTCCCGGTTTCCTACTTGCGTCCGCGGCGGCGGGTGCCATGATAGGAGGCTGACCGCGCTCGCTCTCGTCCGCCCCTATCGGAAAGGAGCCTCGTATGCGTCCGCGACCGCTCTCCCTCGTCACCGCCCTCGCCGGACTGGCCCTGGCGACCTCCGCGGCCGCCGCCCCGGTCGCCACCGGTGACAACGACTTCGGCCTCAAGCGGGGGACCGTCGAGTTGAAGTCGGCCGGGCCGCTGGCGTTCGGCCCCAACGGCATCCTCCTGATCGGCGACCCCCAAGGGGCGGCCGTCTACGCCGTGAACACCGGCGACCGCACGATGACGAGCGGTCCGGCGTACAAGATGGCCAAGGTCGAAGACCGGATCGCCGGCATGCTCGGCACCGCCGGGGCGGACGTCGCCATCGCGGACGTGGTCGTCAACCCGGCGTCGGGTCTGGTGTACTTCTCGGTCGGCCGCGGCCGCGGGCCGCAGGCGACGCCGGTCCTCCTCAAGCTCAACCACCAGGGCGAGTTCTCCGAGGTGCCGCTCAAGGACGTGAAGTGCGCCAAGGCGACGCTGCCCGACCCGGCTACGCCGAAGGCCGGCGGCCGGCCGATGCGATCCCCGGCGATCACCGGGCTGGCCTACCTCGACGGCAAGGTGTACGTGGCGGCCATCTCGAACGAGGAATTCGACTCGACGTTCCGGGCGATCCCGTTCCCGTTCGCCGACGTGGCCAAGGGCACGACCGTCGAGATCTACCACGGCTCGCACGGCCGGCTGGAAACGAACGCCCCGATCCGCACGTTCACCCCGTACGAGATCGCCGGCACCGCGAACCTGCTGGCCTCGTACACCTGCACGCCGCTGGTCAAGATCCCGGTCAGCGACCTGAAGCCGGGGGCCAAGATCAAGGGCACGACCGTGGCCGAGCTGGGCAACCGCAACACCCCGCTCGACATGGTCGTGTACAACAAGGGCGGCAAAGACTACCTGCTGATGATCAACGACAACCGCGGGGTGATGAAGATCGACCTGTCACAGGTCGGCACGATCGACGGGATCCACGCCCGGGTCAACGGCAAGGCCGGGCTGCCGTACGAGACCATCGACGGGCTGAAGGGCGTCGTGCAGCTGAGCAAGCTGGACAACGGCCACGCCGTCACGCTGACCAAGAACGGTGGGAGCTACACCCTCGACACGATCGAACTGCCGTGACGAGATTCCGCACCCTCTCCGCGGCGGCGCGGGCGGGCCTGGTCCCGCCCGCGCTCGTTCTGCTGGCCGTGGCCGGCTGCCAGCGGCTCGTCTCGCCGGCGGCGATCCCGGTCCCGCCGCCGATCCTGATCCGCCACGCCACCGACGACAAGGGCGACGTGTTCGAGGTCAGCGGCCTGGA
>DASXAN010001166.1:0-2447 GCA_036406755.1 Gemmataceae bacterium | reverse complement strand
AGGGCTCGCGCCCTGGGCTAACGCTGTACCGCCCCTTCGGGGCTGAAACCATCGCGATCCGTCACCGCCGCTTCGTCAGCCGCTGCTCCGCCTGCTGGCGGGCCGGAGGCCCGAACCGGCCCAGCTTCGACAGCGCCGCCGCGGCCGCCTCCCGGTCCGCCGCGTCGTGGCCGTTCAGCCGGCCGACGATCGTGTCGATGTCCCGCTCCCGCTCCGGCGTCAGCAGGTCGTGCCGGCCGACCATCACCCGCACCACCGCGTCCGGGGCCGGCGTGATCGACAGCGGCAGCGCCTTGCCCGTCCACCCGGCCGGCAGGACGTACAGCACCCGCGTCCCGTCGTCGCCGAACCACACCGACTCCCACGTCTTGACCATCGCCCGGGCCTCGTCGGCGTACAGTCCGGCCGCGGTCAACTGCCGCACCAGCTCCGCCCGCAGCGATTCGGCCGACCCGAACGCCGGCGGCAGCTCGGCCTCCACGGCCGCCTTCGGGGCGATCGCCCCCAGCGGCCGGAACCGCACCGCCCCGGCCTTCGCCTCCATCAGCACCCCGCCGGGGATCGGCTCGGTGCCGGTGGAGCGAATTGAGAATGCGCCGCCGCCGCGGGCCGTCACCGTCACCGGCGGCGTCAGGTCGCCGACGCCGCGGTAGAACAGCAACCGCTCCCGCTCCACGACCTCCTTGCCGTCCTGCTTCGTGACCACCTCGACCGGGGCGGCGTCCACCTCCCGGGCGGCGTAGTAGTGGTTGGGCTCCGGCGTCGTCGGCAGCGTTGCCGTCTCGCCGGGGCGGACGCGGACGTTGGCCCAGGTGAGCGACTTGCCCGTGTTCGGGCGGTCGGCCCGGGGGAACCACTCGGTCAAGACGCCGCTCGGGAACTCGGCCCGCACCGTGGCCGTCAGCGGCCGGTCGGTGTGGAAGTACAGCACCGGCGTCTCGAGGCTGACGGTGCCGCGGAGCTCGTCCTTGAGGAACGGGTGGCGGCTGGTGTGGACGAACTTCGGCAGGTCGGTGTTGACCGGGTAGAACTTGAGCAGGGCCCCGTCCGACCCGGAGAAGCTGCTGAACGTGCCCCACTCGTGGACGACCAGCCCGGCCGCCGCCGGGGCCGGGGACGACATCACCGCGCAGGTCCCGGCGGCCACCGCCGCCAGGGCCGCCAGCCCGATTGCCATTCGCCTGGTACGCATCGCTCGTCCCTCCGCCGCTCGTGTCGTTGGCCGGTAGCCGCAGGCTTTAGCCTGCGCTTCTGCGCAGGCTAAAGCCTGCGGCTACCGGCTACCGGCACGAGGTCTATGGGGCCGGGGCGGACCTCCCGCCGCGGCGCCCGTAGACACCTTACCCCGACTGGCGGCGAAACGAAAAATTGTTTATCCTTGCCGGTATCGCCGAAAAACTTCCCGTCATTACCGGGCCGTGACATGCCCCTCTCACTCTCGACCGAGCAGGTGGCCGCGTTCGTCGAGGTGGCCCGGCAGGGGAGCCTGCGGGCGGCGGCGGCGGGCCTGTTCCTGACCGAGCAGGGGGTGCGGAACCGGCTGTTGGCCCTGGAGCGGCAGCTCGGCGTGGAGCTGTACCGCAAGCGGCGGGGGCCGCGGCAGGGCGGGGTGCTGACGGCCGCCGGGCGGGAGTTCTTCCCGCACGCGGTGGCGTTCCTGGACCGGGCCGGGCAGCTGGCCGGGCTGTTCGCCGGCCCGGCCCCGCCGCGGGAGATTCACGTGGCCGCCACGCAGTACCTGATCGTCTACGCCCTGATCGACGCCGTCCGCCGGTTCCGGGCGGCCCATCCGGACGTGCAGGTACGGCTGAGCAACCGGACGGAGCAGGAGATCGAGGCGGAGCTGTTGACCGACCCGGACCTGGCGCTGGGGGTGGCGGCCCCGTACGAGCCGCCGGCGGAGCTGGAGTACCGGCACCTGTTCTCGCTGGACTGGGGGGTGGTGGCCCCGCCGCGGCACCCGATCCTGCGGAGGCGGCGCCCGGCGCTGGCGGACCTGGCGGCGGTGCCGCTGATCCTGTTCGAGCGGGGCTCGACGGGGCGGCAGCATGTGGTGGACGCGTTCCACGGGGCGGGGCTGTCGCCGCGGGTGGCGATGGAGGCGACGAACACGGACATCATCGTGCGGATGGTGGAGGCGGGGCTGGGGGTGGGGGTGGTGCCGCTGATGCCGGGCGGGGCGGTGACGCGGGGGCACCGGGTGGGGGTGCGGGGGCTGGGCGGGCAGGTGCGGCCGATCCACTCGGGGGTGCTGACGCGGCGGGGCGAGGCGCTGCCGCCGGCCGGGCGGGCGTTCGTGGAGTCCCTGCGGCCACGGGGCCGGCGGGCGGACCAGCGGCGCTAATCGTCGGCGACGACCGCGCTCGCTCAATGACCGGCGAGCGGGGTTGCGTGAGCGCCCCGAGGGCTGACGGGAGTCGGTGACCGTTGCGGGCTCTCGGGGCGCT
>DASXAN010001165.1:0-3672 GCA_036406755.1 Gemmataceae bacterium | reverse complement strand
TTGGCGGCCGGGTGCATGGTCGTAAAGCTGGCGGCGACGAAGGCGTCCGCCTCGCTGCACAGGCACAGGATGATCGCCAGCGCCATCATGACCAGGATGGCCAACAGCGGGGAGTTGTCGGACCACTGGCCGATGTCCCGGGGCGTCACCACCATTCGCGTCCCGGCGGCCAGCAGCGCTCCCAGGATCAGGAAGACGGTGATGTCGACGAAGTCGTGCAGGGCCGTCTCGGAGATGTTGCTCAGCCGCTTCCAGGCGGTCGGCCGCTCGTGGGTGTGTTCCCGCTCCTCCTCGTGGGCCTCGGCCGGGGACTCACTCTCCGTCGCCTCGGGGACGGGCTCGTCCGGCTTGGAGCGGGGCAGGGGGGTGTTGTCGGGCCGGGCGAGCGGCGTGAGCAGGTCGTAGCCGTGCTTGCGGAATTGCCGCTCGACGATCAATGCGGTGATGACGGCGACGATGTACCCGCCGACGACGCGGAACACGACCATGATCGGCCCGCGGCCGTCCCGCCAGGTCGTCGCGTCGCCGTGCTGGAAGGCGACGGCGGTGCTGATGATGACGATCGGGTTGATGATCGGCCCGGCCAACAGGTAGGCGGCGCAGCAGCCGAGTGGCAACCCCTTCCGCAGCAGTCGCCGCATGACCGGCACAATGCCGCACTCGCACATCGGGAAGATCAGCCCGAGCAAGGCACTCAGTGCGATCGCCAACTTCCGGTTCTTCGGGATGACCCGGGCGATCAACTGTTGCGGGACCAGTTCCTCGAGTATGCCGGCGATCACCGCCCCGAGGATGATGAACGGCATCGCCTCGTACAGGATCGAGGTGAAGAAGAGGATGAAGTCTTTGACGAGCTGTTCGTAGTTCACGGCTGTCCCTGCGAGGCGGAGACCGGCCTACGGGTGTTACGCCGGCCGCCCCTGGGACGGTTCAGCGATACTCGCATTTTCCCCGCCATTACCCGCCACGGCAAGGGACGGCCGCCGCCAGCCCCGGCCGCCGGCCGACCGCCAGATGACGGTACCGAAAAACAACAGCACACTCAGGACGACGACCGTCCCGCCCGGTCCGAGGCCGAACGACCGGCCGTGCGCGTCCTGGATCTGGATGGCGTTGCTGAGCCACAACCCGCCGACGCCGGCAGTCAGGCTCAACAGGACTCCGACCCAAAACATCCGCCGGAGGTTGCGGCTGACGTTGGCGGCCGTCGCCGCCGGGACGACGAGCATGGCGTTGATGAGCAGGGCGCCGACGGCCCGGATCGACAGGTTGACGACCAGGGCCAGCAGCACGATCAGCAGGTAGTTGCACCACCGCAGCGGCACGTTCCGCGACCGAGCCAGGCTCGGGTTGAAGCTGGCCAGGACGAACTGGTTGTACCGGCGGCCGAGGACGACCGCCAGCACGACGGCCAGGCCGGCCACCCAGAGGATTTCGGCCTCGGTGGCGAATAGCGGGCTGCCGAACAGAAAGCCTTCGACGTTGAATGCCCGCTGCCGCTGGAGCGGCTGCATGAGCATGCCGCCGAAGCCGACGGCGAAGGCAAAGAAGACGCCGATGACGGTGTCGTTGGCCAGCCCGGTCTTTTCCCGGACGTAGGCGATGGCCACGCCGACGGCGGCGCCGAAGACGACCATGATGAGCGGCACCAGCGGCGAGTCCACAGGCTGCCCGAGCCCGATGGCGGTGAGCATCCCCAGCCCGACGCCGGCGAACGCGCAATGGGCGAGGGCATCGCTGAAAAACGACATGCGGTTGCTCACCACCAGCGAGCCGACCGCACCGCAGATGCCCGTCACCAGTATGAGGATGAGGAGGGCGCGGATGTTGAAGGTGGCACTGAGCCAGGAGTCCGGCGGCATGTGGTTCGCCGCGTACGTGACGGCCTGTGCCAGCCAATCGGTCGGTGACACGGATGGACTCCGCGGGCGGGTCAGGCCGGGACGCCGGCCGGCAGGGGAGGGGATGGTGCTGCGCCGCTGCGGGCCGGGGCGTTGGTCACGAGGCCGGCCAGGCAGCGGTACATCAGGTCCATGGCGGCGGCGGCCTCCTCAACAGTGATGGTCAACGGCGGGGCGATGCGGATGACCTTCTTCGCCAGCGGGCCGAGCAGGTGAATGCCGTCGCCGGTGCCGCGGTAGCAGGCGAGCACGGCGGCGTTGGCCCATTCGGCCGCAGGCCGGCCGGCGTGGTCCTTGATCTCGACGCCCCAGACCATGCCGCCCTGCTCGCCGCGGACGTGGGCGACGAATGGCAGTTCCTTCAACCGCACCAGCCCCTCCTCGATTACGGCCGACGACCGCCGGCAGTTCGCCAGCACGTCGTCCGCCGCGAATTCGTCCAGGGTCGCCAGGACGCCGGCGCAGCAGAGCGGGTTGGCACTCCAGGTGTCGGATGCCTCTCCGTAATCGAGGGCGGCGAAGATGTCGCTCCGCCCGACGGCGGCGGCGACCGGTACGCCGTTGCCGAGTCCCTTCCCGAGGACGACGATGTCCGGCTCGATGCCGTAGGTTTCGTAAGCGAACATCTGGCCCGTGCGGCCGAAGTTGGACTGCACCTCATCAAGGATGAAGACGACGTCATTGTCGCGGCAGAACTGCTGGAGTAGTTGCAGGTAGGCGGCCGGGGGGTGGTAGGAGCCGCCGCCGCCCAGGTACGGCTCGGTGATGAGGGTACCGATCCGGCGGCCGAACTGGTGGACCAGGGCGTCTAGCTCCCGGCGGTACGGGGTCGGGTCGAACGGGGCACCGCGGAGGCGGAGGTCCCGGCACTCGTCCATCGGGAAGCTGACGAACCGCACCCGCGGGTCGCGCTCGCGGTCGGCCTCCGAGCCGGTGACGGCGTTGGCCAGCCCCTTCTTGCCGTGGAAGCCGAACCGCGTCGCCAGGATCACGTCGCGGCTGCGGTCGCGGGCCAGGCTCGCCCAGAGCGCCTTCTGGATCGCCTCCGACCCGGACGCGGCCCACAGGACCTGATCCATGCGGGTGCCGCCGGGCCGGCCGCGGAGCAACTCGACCAGCCGGCGGCTGGCCTCGACGTCAACGAGCGTCACCGCGTTGTAAGCGTTCAGCGGCTGAGCCGAGAAATAGCCATCGGGGGCAGGGGATGGCAATCCGGCGGCGTGGTGATCCCAACCCATGTGTTTGGTGAAACGCTTCATCCACGGCTCGGGGTTGTGCCCGAGATTGGCGACGAGGACGCCGCTGGTGAAGTCATAGAGCCGGCGGCCTTCGGCAGTCCAGTGGTAGACACCGGCACTACGGACGATGACAGCGAGCGTCGGCGTATAGGTCCGTAGGCTATGGGGCTCGACGGTCGCGGCCGTCTCGCGGTCGCGGTTGGAGGTCGGCTCGGCGGGGTGGATCGGGACGTTCATCTGTGGGACTCGGGGAAGCGGACGTAGGCGGGAGGTACGGCGTCCACGAGCCAGACGCCGTTGTGCGACCGGAAAAAGGCGAACCCGGCCCGGCGCATGGCGGCCGCGTCCACCTCCAGGATGACGGGCCGGCCGCGGCGGGCACCGACCTTCGTTGCCGTGGCGGCGTCGGGGGACAGGTGGACGTGGTGTCGGGCCATCTTCAGCAGACCGGTGCGCCGGATCGGCTCGACGTTGGCCTCGGGCGTGCCGTGGTACAGGGTCGGCGGCGGTTCGGCCGGCTCCAGTTGGAGATC
>DASXAN010001164.1:0-16624 GCA_036406755.1 Gemmataceae bacterium | reverse complement strand
GCCGGAGGAAAGAGCCGGACCCGCAATAACGGACCTCGCAGCTGATGCAATCTTGGGGCTACACTCGTCCGGCGCGTTCACTTCACCGCCGCAGGGAAGGCGGTCAATCATGACGTGAGGGTGCAACCTCCGACCTACTCCGCACCTACCCGCTGGACCGGCTGGCCGTCACCCGGATCACCTGAGAGGAGAGTACCCGTGGACGTGGACGAACTCATCAAACTGCCTGTCGGCAGCCGTGTCCGGTATCGCGACAGCGGGGAGGAGGGCGTTGTCACCAAGCAGACTTTCGAGGACAAGATCATTCGCTGGTCGGGCTCACCCGACCCGACCACGGCCGAAGAAATCGCCGTTGAAAAGATGGCGGAGCCCGGGAAGCTGGTCATCGTGTCGGACGGGCCACAGGGCTGACACATCTAAATGACCGTGAGTTGGCATAGCACATCGGTCGGGAACCCCGTCATTCCCCGTGAGGAGTGCCCGGCATGAGCCGACGTTCCGGGAAGAGCCCTTGATGCCGGCCTGGGCTTCGGTGGTGATACCTGAAGGAATGCCTTTCGCCACCTTCGTTTTTCCACGTCACTTGTCCGCCGGGATGTCCCACACCCTTACGGTCTTGTCCCGGCTGCCGCTGACGATCCGCTTGCCATCGGGGCTGAAGGCCACGCTAAAAATGTCGCCGGTGTGCCCTGGGAGCGAGTACAGCTCTTTGCCCGTGTCCGCATCCCACACCTTCACCTCGGCGGGCTTCTTCTCGTCTTCGGCCCGGCCGCCGCTGGCGATGCGTCTGCCATTCGGGCTGAAGGCCACGCTGGCGACCGCCGAAGGGGACTTAATGGAGAGCAGCTCCTTTCCGGCGGCCGCGTCCCACACCTTCACCTCTCCAGCCGTCGGGTTCCCTCCGAGCCCGGCGGCGATCCGCTTGCCGTCCGGGCTGAAGGCGACGCTGTACACGCCACCCGTGTTTGCAGGGAGCGAGAGCAACTCCTTTCCGGTGGCGGCGTCCCACACCTTCACCTCGACCCATGCGCCGGTGACGATCTGTTTACCGTCGGGGCTGAAGGCCACGCCGTGCAGGTCCACGGGGTGCTTAAAGGAGAGGACTTCCTTCCCGGTGGCCGCGTCCCACACCTTCACCACCCCGCACGCCCGCTTCTTCTGCTCGTCAACAACCTGACCGGCCCTGGCGACGCGCTTGCCATCGGGGCTGAAGGCCACGCTGGAGATGCCCCTGCCCCCGGTTTCGCCGAGGGTGAGGACTTCCTGTCCGGTGGCCGCATCCCACACCGCCACGTTATTGCTGTCCGTCGTAACGACGCGCTTGCCGTCGGGACTGAAGGCCAGGCACCTCCCCGCAGCGGCGTCCGCCCGGAGGGAGAAGATCTCCTTGCCCGTGCCCGCATCCCACAAGATCAAACTCTTCTCATCCTTCAACCCCGCTGACGCGCTGGCGATCTGTTTGCCGTCGGGACTGAAGGCCACCCCCGTGATGCCAGAGGGATGTCCCTTGAGGGTGACTCGCTCCTGTGCTTCTTGCGCGGTCACGGAAGCACTCGACAGCCCCACGCAGGCCGCGAGCAGGTGAATGCCGAATTTGTGCTGCATGGTCATTTCTGCCCTCTTCGCCTGTCGCCCATAGAACCGGGGTTCTTACTTGTCCGTGCAGGGCTGGCACATCTTGGCGGGCGGCCGGGTATGTCGGCAGGTCTACGGAGGACCCGCCATGCCGGCCACGGACCTGGACCTTGCCCGCGCGTACGGCGGGCTCACCGACCCCCGGATCGACCGGACTAAGAAGCACGAACTCGTGGACATCCTGGTCATCGCCCTGTGCGCAGTCATCTGCGGTGCCGATTCCTGGGCCGAGGTCGAGGAGTTCGGACGCAGTAAGCGCGGCTGGCTGGTCCAGTTCCTCTGGCTGCCGAACAGCATCCCGAGCCACGATACGTTCTACCGGGTGTTCGCGCCGCCTCGACCCCGAGGCGTTCGGCCGATGCGTGGCGGACTGGATGAGGGCGGTGTTCGCGGCGGCCGGCCCGCGGGCCGGTGGCGGCCGCCTTCGCCCCCGGCCGCGCGGACCGCGTCGCGGAAAGCTCAAGGCACGCTCATCCCGTCCTCATGTCCGCCGTATAGAATCTCCACCGGCCACCGGCGCCGGCCGGTGTCTGCCGGCAGCATCGCCCGTCCCGCGCTCGGAGGCCGCGATGCGTCTTCGCCGTTCCGCCTTCACCCTGATCGAGCTGCTGGTGGTGATCGCCATCATCGCCGTGTTGATCGGGCTGCTGCTGCCGGCCGTCCAGAAGGTCCGCGAGGCCGCCGCCCGGGCCAAGTGCCAGAACAACCTCAAGCAGTGCGGGCTCGCCTGCCACAGCTACGAGAGCGCCAACGGCACCCTGCCGCCGGGCGCCGGGCCGCTCCCGGACCAGGTTCTCTACCCGGCCTCCAACCAGCGGCCGTCCGTCCAGGTCATGATCCTGCCGTACCTGGAGCAGGCGAACAAGTACAACCAGTTCGACCTGACCAAGGACGTCAACCAGGCGGCCGAGAACGCCAACGCCCGCAGCCAGGACGTGCCGGTCTACCTGTGCCCGTCCGACCAGTCCAACGCCGTCCAGCCGCTCAACAGCCAGAACGGCCGGTCGAACTACTTCGGCAGCATCGGCGGCAACGCCTACTGCCGGCCGTCGTCCGACGGCAAGGGCGGCCTATTCTTCATGGAGATCAAGACCCAGGTGCTCGCCCAGGGCGGGCGGCCGGGGGCGGTCCGGATCACCGACGTCGCGGACGGGACGAGTAACACGGCCATGATGGCCGAGGTGATCCGCGGCAACAACGACTCGGCCCGGCCGTTCGACCCGCAGGACAACCGGCTGGTCACCCCGTGGGTGACCGACGGCCCGCGGGTGGTCAACGGGGTGGACACGTTCCCGGCGTGCAACGCCACGACCGGGTCGGCCGTCCGGTACGCGGGCCTGCTGTACTACCGCAATCTGATCGCCACGTCGCTGTACACCCACACCGTGCCGCCGAACTTCAAGGGCGGGGACTGCATGGACAACACCCAGCGGCCCGGCGAGGTGGCGAACTCCACCCTGTGGGCCGCCCACCTCGCCAGCCGCAGCTACCACTCCGGCGGGGTGAACGCGGTGTTCGGGGACGGGTCGGTCCGGTTCATCCGGGACGCGATCGACCCGACCGTCTGGTACAACATGGGCACCCGCGGCGGCGGCGAGGCGCTCACCAGCGAGAACTGACCGGCGGCCGCCCGGAGACGTGGACATGCGGACCTGCCTCGCCGTCGCGGTGCTCGCCGCGGCCGGCTGCGGCGACCCGGCCCGGCAGTCGGTGCCGGCGGACAAGGTCGCCCGCGTCCAGCTGGACGACGTGTACGGGCTGTACAAGGCGCACGTCGAGAGGTTCAAGCGGCCGCCGGCGAAGCTGGCCCAGGTCGAGCCGTGGGAGCCGGCGTACGCCAACGGCTACGCCGCGGCGAACGAGGGGCAGGTGGTGGTCCGGTGGGGGGCGCCGCTGACGCCGGCGGCCGGGGCGGCCCCGGCCGTGCTGGCCTACGTGAAGGACGCGCCCGAGCAGGGCGGCTTCGTCCTGCTCCAGGACGGCACGGTGAAGCGCCTGTCGGCCGCCGAGTTCCGGGCGGCCCCGAAAGCCGGCCTGCCGTGAAACCCTGGGTCGAGTCACCCGCGCCGCGTTCGCCGGGTCGGCTGCCCCCGCGCCCGCCGTACCCGCCGACGCCGTAGGTAGACCGCGGCGACCGTCCGGCCGGTCCGGGCCGCCACGTCGGCCGGGGAGAGGCGGTCGAGCAGGGCGTCCTCGTCTTCCGTCCACGCCGGCCCGCTGCCACCCTGCTGCTCTCGCGGCCGGCCCTTCTGGGCCGCACACATCCTCGCCCGAGTCTCCGGTTACGGCACCCACCCGGTACGGTCGAGATGCTTCTTCAGGTGCTCCGGCAGGGGCCTGCCCCGTTGGGCGACCCCCTTCCGGGCGTTGGCCGCCGGGGTGTTCGCCGCCCGAACGGCCCGGGCGTGGACCTCCGGGGTGATGACCTCGCAGCAGTTAATCTGCCACAGGCGGCGGGAGCCAGACGTCGAGCGCGGGACGCCCAGGGCGCTGCGGTAGAGGCAGACGGTGTGGGTGGACAGGCCCCACCAGTAGGCGACGGCCTGGGCCGCCTCGGCGCGGAGGGCGCGGGCCAGGCTGGTGGCCACGACCGGCGCCTTGGCCCGGCCCCGCTTGCCGACCGGCCAGGGGATGCGGCCGGCCGTCATGCCGACGACGGTGACCTCGCCCCGGACCTCGTCCATGACGACCCGGCCATACCGCCACCGCGGGGCGCGGTAGGGGCCGAACAGCAGCCGGTAGCGGTCCGTCATGGGCGGAGTATCCCGGCGGCGGCCGCCCGAGCGGCGGCTCTGCCAAGAGCGTAGCCGAGGCGGGCGGCGGGTGCCACGGGGCGTGGCGTCATCGGCCCGACTATCCACGGCAGTCAGCTGGCGGCCGCTCCGCGGGCCGGGGGCACGTCGCCCCGGCCGGGGTCAGACGCCGATGAACTCGGCCGGCTGGCCGTTGGCCGTGAGGACGGCGTGGAGCAGGGCCCAGCCGAACAGGAACAGGAACCCGCCGCCGAACCGCACCTGGCGGACGGCCTCCTCGGGCGTCGTGTCGGCGTCCTCCTGGAGGTGCGACACCGCCTGCGGGAAGAAGAGGGCGGTGCCGCCGCCGAGGATGGACAGGACGGCGACGGCGAGTCCGAGTGCGGTGTGCATGGCGGGACTCCGGATGCGCAAACCTAGCTCACGCCAGCGGGTGGTGGCCGCCGTGGACCACGGGCCGGAACCGCAAGATCGCCAGGCGGTTCGGTGTCAGCTTTCAGACCGTCAGCGTGGCGTCCCGGCGGGCGGCCGAGCGGCGGGGCCGGTCACTGGCGGGGCGGGGGCCGACGCCGGCGTGGCCGGGGGGCCGGGCCTGACGGCCGGAGGCTCCGGCGGCCGCCACGCCGCCAGCGCGAGCGTCGGCGATCCGCCCACGGGGCCGCGTCAGGACGCCCGAGGGTTGCCACCGGCACCGTGGCAGGGACAGGTGCAGCGGCCGTACCCCCGGCCGGCCCACGCCGACCCCGAACACCGCCCATGTTCCCCCTCCCGGCACGCCGCCGAGACCGGCGGCAGCGCCGGTCCACCGCCCCCCGGGATAAACGGCAAAGCCATGAAATAGGCACCCATGAGTGCCAGGCAGCCGCCCGACCAGAGCAAGGGGGCGGCCGGGGCGACGACACCGGCCCCGCACACGGCCAGGCCGACGAGCAGGAATACCGCGCCGCCGCGGATCGCCCGCCGGCGGCCCTCGGGCGTTTTGATCCCGGCGACCATACGTCTGGACTCCCTCGGTTCGGTCCCGATGATCGGCCGACCGGGTGATGAGCTGGACCGACCGATCATCCCCGACGGCGAGGGTTCACGTCGTCGTCGGCGGGGTCCACCGCGGCGGGGCGGTGCCGATGGTCCCGGTGCCGCGGCAGGCGGGGCACCGCGCCCGCCAGGCGAAGACGCTCCGGAACACCGTGCCCTTCCCCCCGCACCGCCGGCACGGCCCGGCGTCCTGGAGCCAGACCCGCCGCGTCCCACGGCAGGCGGCGCACTGGTCCGCCAGCGGGTCGCGGGGCCGGCCGGCCGTGTCGCATTCCGTACACTCGCGCCACGGCATCGTCCGCCCCCCAACATTGATCCGAGCTTTGATCCGCTTCGGCGGAATGATCCGGAATCGGTCAGTCCGCCGGGGTGTGGGTCCAGATGGCTCCCGTGGCGCGGGTCCAAACCTCCGAGATGCCGTCGGGCGATACGGTTTGCAACTCGTCGGCCGAAGTCCACTCCAGACGATACACGATCGCCGGTCGGTAGCTGATTCCGACTAGGCTGGCCGCGCCACGCAGCGCCCGGTGGAACGGACTCCGTTCGCACTCCAAAACGAGCGACCCGCCGCGGACGTACCAGGGGGAGCACCCGGGGCCGGGACCGAGGTCAATCCGGGTCTGCCAACGGCGGTCGGGGAAAAGGTCCCACACCATGCGAGGGTTTGGGCCGCCCCCTGCCTGCCACGCCCCCACCAGCCGCTGCTCCTCCGCGGACAGGCGGTCGGGCCAGAACAGCCACGCCGCCCCGGCGGCGACCAAGGCAAGTATGGCGGCGACCAGGACCAGCCTTAGGCGTCTCATGCCGCCAGCCTACCGCGCCCGCCGCCGGGGTGCCACGGCGCCACAAGACGCTGCCTGCCGGTCAGTCGGCCGGAGTGCGGGTCCACACTTGGCGCGTGCCGTCCGCCCCGACGACCACGAACTCGTCGTCGGACACGAATCCCACGCCGATCCACCTCAGATCGGGGACCCGATGTTACACACCCGTTGCGCCCGGCTCGCGACTGCGTGGTAACGTGACGGCATGAAAAGCCGACTCCCCGTCCTCATCCTCGTGAGTCTGTTGTCCGGCGTACCGGGCGGCGCGACGGCCGCCGATTCGCCGGAACCCGGGCCCGAAGACGGCGGCCTCCGCCTGCGCCTGGTCGTGACGCCCCGAGCCGACGGCGCGAAGGACGGCTACGACGTCAGGCTCGAACTCGTCAACGCCTCGGGGAAGGCCGTCGCGGTGCGGGCCAATTGGCCGGACGACCGCGGGACGGGCGGTGTCGGAAACTACCTCGAAGCCGCCGCGAGCATCGAGACCGTGCCGCCGATCGCCCCTTGGGTGGGCGGGGTCGGGCGGGGCCGCCGCACGTCGCCCCAGCAGGAACACGTTCTGAAACCGGGCGAGACGTTGACGGTGGGCTGGCGAACCGACGGGCCGTACCTGAAGAACCACGTCACCGACCCGCACGAGGCCCAGAATCCGCGTTTCCCGGTCCCCGGGCTGTATGCCGTCCACGCGACCGTCAACGTCGCCACCGACGCCGGACGGGTGTGGCTCCGCAGCAACGAGCAGCTGGTCCCGGTCGGCGGTAGCCGGGCGATGCCGAAATCCACGTTCGGGCAACTGTTGTCCGTGGACCCGGACAAGCGGACGGCCGCCCTGAGTCTGGGGTCGCTGCACAAGGTCGCGGTTGGCGACCAGTTCGAGGTCGGGAGCAGGAAGGGCGGGCGATGGAAGCTCACGATAACGCGGGTCGAACCGGGGATGTCCTTCGGCGACGTGGAAGTGCTGCAATCCTTTAGGCCCCCGCCCGAACCGAACATGCCCGCCGCGCGGATGGACGCGACGCTGATCGAGACGAAGGGATGATCCGAGCCCGGCGGCGGACGAGACGCCGCCGAGCCGTGCCCTCCACCAACCCGACCCGACAGCGCCTCAGGCCGATCGGTTTGAGTGGCTCGGCCGATCGGCCGGGCCACAGCCGCCACGCGGCGGCGTCAGCTGACCAAGACGTCCAGGCGATTCCGTGCGACCGCAGTTTTCCGGCGGCCACGAGGCTGCTACCGACCTACCCATGTACTGATTCTTTGTACACCATAGGCTTGCCCGCGGGGGAGGTGGCCTATGGTGGTGCGGCGGACGACGCACGGCGTCGGCGTGGTGGTCTTGAATGGCTTCGGTATCTGGGCCCTCTGGGTCCGCGGCGACGGCGGCACCTGGCGGGTCCGCATGGGCCTGGACGACTTCGCCGCCGTCGGCGTCCACGAGTACCAGCGGGTGCGGTTGCGAATCCCCCTGGAGGGGGAGCTGTCGCTGTACCTGCGGGGCCGGCGGGAGAACCTGCCGTTCGTCTGGCTGGAGTTCGGCACCGACGTGCGGCGGTGGTGATGCACCAGGCGGCCCGCCGTCAGACCGGTTTGGCCTCATCCACGGCGCCCGCCGGTCGCTCCGCGTGCAGCCGCCGCACGACCGCCTCCATCTCGGCCCGCCGCCGGGTGAAGTCCTCCGGCCGCTCCCCCTCCAGGGGCAGGATGCCCACAAAGATGTCGGCCTTCCCGCAGGCGGGGCAGGCGTAGTACAGGAAGCGGATGCCCTCCAGGCCGGCGGCCGCCCGCTCGGCCTCCATCCCCTCCGTCTCCGACCGGGCCAGGTCGTCGGGGCCGAACTCCCGGCGGCAGCGGGTGCAGTGACGCGGCATGGCGGCGACCCCGTGGGGAACGTCGGGCGGCGACACCGGCATGCGGGGCAAACGGTGTACCGGCGAACCCCGTTAACGGTGAGCGGGCGTCGCGGTCGCGGAACGGCGGGACCGGCTCCAGGACGACGAGGAGGTGGCGATCGGCCGAGGAATAGCGACACGAGCCACCACGCCAGTCCGCTCCACCCCTTCGCCTGGGCCAGCCCGGCGTTGACGAGTGAGCGCGTCCGCCATTCGACGACGGACCCGTGCTTCTGGCTGACCACGACCGTGTCCGCGCGCCGGCCCGTGACGCGACGCCCGTGAGTTGGCTCGCCCGGCGGTTATTCGCCGGCCGCGGCGGGGCTATGCCCGTCCCGGCCGCACTCGGCGATGGACCGGGCCCCCGGCCCGGCCTGCTGGAGTTCCTCGTACCGGTCGTGCAGCTCCCGGACTTCGGACTCCGGCCGCTTCTCGACGTTGATCAGTTCCGGGCTGGCCTTGTGCACGGCGGCCAGGAGTTCGTTCAACTTGAGCTGGATGGCCAGGGTGTCCTTCGTCTGGGATCGCTGGAGCAGGAACAGCAGGACGAACGTCACGGCCGCCACGGCGTCCCCGGCGTACTGCCGGGCGGCGTCGTTGCCCCAGGCGGCGGCGGCGGCCAGCCACGCGGCCATCACGGCGAACGCGGTCACGGCCCCGCGCGAGCTGCCCACGAAGTCCGTCGCCTTCTGTGACAGCCATTCCAGCCAGCTCATCGGCAGGCCCTCCGCAAGGTGCCGGCCGTGGGTGCGAGTCGCGTGCCGTAGCGAAGCCGGATCGGGGTGCCTACGTCTCGACGGCCGTCGTCCGCAGCCCGGCCCAGCCGCCGTCCTTCGCTGGGCCGACGACATACACGGCCTTCTTGCGTCCCCCGACCTTGACGACCTTCGGCGTTGCCAGGAGCCTGTTGACGGCGTCCATGAGCGCGCGGTTCCTGGCCGCCTCCGCCTTCTCCTCGTCGCCGTACCAGCCCTGCTCCTGCACCAG
Organism: Gemmataceae bacterium; assembly: GCA_036406755.1. Taxonomy (GTDB): domain Bacteria; phylum Planctomycetota; class Planctomycetia; order Gemmatales; family Gemmataceae; genus DASXAN01. Next base: position 7,504 of record DASXAN010001164.1, on the reverse strand, counting down.
AGGGGCGAACAAATCGTCCACGGTCTGCTCCTGCACGGCCGCCGACGCCTTGTGCTTGCCTCGCCGCTTGACTTCGTCCGCGGTCGGCTCCCCCTCGGCGTCCGGCCAGGCGAACGCCACCCACGCGGCGTCCGTTTCGCTCGGGTAGGTCAGGCCCGCCGCCGCCTGCCGGAGTGCGGCCGCCGTCTCGGATGTCGGCATGGCTCAGTCCCCGGACCGCCGCGGGCGGCTGGGCGGGACGTGCTCCGTGTCCGCCTTCGCCTTGAGTTGCTCGGCGACGTCGGCCGGCACCCGGTCGAAGAACGTGTACCCGGTCAGGGCCTCGATGTCCTTGACACTCGTCCGGTACTTGGCCCACCCGTGGCCGACGGATTGGTCGTTCGGCATCACCACCCCGATGACGCGGGTGTGCGGCCCGACCTTCGCGGCGTCCTCGGGCCCGCCCGTGCCGCCGTCCACGACCACGACCATCTTCCAGCACCTGGCCGGGACGGTGACTTTGCCCCGGGCGATGGCGTCGGCCGGGCCGTTCGTCCCCTCGCCGCCCTTGCCCACCGGGCCGGCGACGATGTACAGGACCGGCTCCCGCTTGCGGACGACGGTCCGGCAGTAGTCCTCGAAGTCGGCCCACGCCTTCTGGTTCAGGTTGGGCGCCTGCGGGACCATGTTGGTCATGGCGAACGTGGCGGTGGACGCCTCCTTGGTGCTCCCCCGGTCGCTGTGCGGGCACATGTGGCCGCGGTCGAACCCGGTCCCGGAGTAGTCCCGCGGTGTGACGTGGTTGAAGGAGTTGGGCAGGTCGGGGTCGGGGAAGAACGGCTCCCGCGGAGCGTCGCCCAGGTCGCTCCGCTGGAGCCGCCAGCAGACCCAGTTCGGCGTGCCCTTGGCGTTGTTGTAGCTCACGGCGTAGTACGGCTTCCGCATCAGGTAGTTGTCGGCGTTCGCCGGGTCGTCGGTCGCCCCGCTCGGGTTGCCCAGCGCCAGGTGGACGCTGGCGTCGGCTGGGGCGGTTCGGGCGTCGGGGACGGGCGCGGGAACCGAGGCGGGCGGGACGACTCGGGGCGGTGCCAGCGGGCCGCCCTCCCGGGTCAGGATGAACACGACAACGACGGCGGCCGCCACCAGCACGAGGGTGGTCAGCATCTGGGACGTGCGGCGGTCCACGGTCGTCTCCTCAGGCGGCTACCTCAGGACGAGTCGGCGGTTTGGGTAGTCGATCATGGCCCCGTGGGCCTCCAGGAAGTCGGCCCCGAGGACGCCGTCCACCGGCCGCTCGCGGCTGCGCGCCCGCGAGGCGTTCACTGGCCCCAGGTCGAGAACGACGGCGGCCACCCACTCCGCGGTAAACGTCCCGAGCGCCAGCGCCGGCAGCCGGACCGACCGGGCGACCACGCCGCCGGCCCCCAACCCGACGACCCGCTTGTCGGCGGGCCCGGGTGTCAGGTTGAGCCGTTGGGCAGCTACCGGGTCGATGGCCACGGTCGCGGCCCCACAGTCCAACAGCAGTAGGAGCGGCTCGCCGCCGATGGTGGCCTCGATCACGAGCATGTGGTCGGCGCCCTTGGTGAGCGCAATCTCAACCCCGGCGACGGCCGACGGCTCCTGGCTTGCTGGTCCGGCGGTCGGCGCTCGTGAGCAGCCCAACGTGGCGCAGAGGAGGGCGGCCACGGTCGCACAGAGATAGAGGTCGCGCATCCGAGTGGCTCGGAAATGAAAGTGTCCCGCCGGAATGGCCCCGGCGTCGCCCAGTCACCGGGTCCCTCCCACGGGACGGCCTGATTTTACCCGTACCGATCGCGCGTGCAAGGTAATTCCCGGGCGCCAGGTGTGCCCGACTCCGCCCGGCAGGAAGTTCCCCAATTCCGGACCGAAAAGAAAGACGACGGGCCGCGGCGCGCCTCTCTAGTAATAGACGGTTGGATTCACCCACGGGCCGCACATGGGAACGCACTTGCGCGAAGTCATCCGCCACCTCCGCCGCCTCGCCGCGGGCGGCCGGCCGGGCGACCCGGCCGACGCCGACCTGCTCGACCGGTTCCTCGGGGCCGGCGACCCGGCCGCCTTCGAGCTTTTGCTGTGGCGGCACGGGGCGATGGTTTATGGCGTCTGCCGGCGCGTGCTGCGGCACGAGCAGGACGCCGAGGACGCCTTCCAGGCGGCGTTCCTGACCCTCGCCCGCAAGGGCCGGTCCGTCTCCCGCCGCGGGTCCGTCAGCGGCTGGCTGTACACCGTCGCCTACCGGACCGCCCTGGCCGCCAAGGCCCGGGCCCGCAAGGTGCCAACCGCCCCGCTGCCGGATGTGCCGGCCCCGGACGGGCCGGCGGACTGGTGGGACGTGCGGCCCGTGATCGACTCGGAGATCGCCCGGCTGCCCGAGCGCCTCCGCCGGCCGTTCGTTCTCTGCTGCCTGGAGGGGCTGACGGTGGACGAGGCCGCCCGGCGGCTGGGCACCCCGCGGGGGACCGTCGGGACGCGGGTGGGCCGGGCCCGCGACCTGCTGCGGGAGCGGCTGGCCGGCCGCGGCATCGGCCTGGCGGCGGCGGCCCTGACGTCGGCCCTGGCCGTCGAGGCGTCCGCTGGCGTGCCGGCGGCCCTGGTCACCGGGACGCTCGCCATCGCCGCCGGGACCGCGCCCCCGAGTCGGATACTGACCCTGGCAGACGGAGTGGCCCGAGCGATGCTGATGACGCAACTGAAAACGGCGGGCGTTGCGGCGGTGGCCGTGATCGCCCTGGGCGCAGGTGGCCTGGTCATGCGGACGGCCGCCGCGGACGGAGTGCCGGCCCCTGCAACACCGGCGCCGCCCGCGGACCGGGTGGCGCTGGGCGGGTGGGGGACGGCCGCCGACCCCGACGGCGACTGCAAGTTCGCCGTGGGGCGGGGTGACCTGACGATCGGCGTGCCGGGGTCCGACCACGTCCTCGGCGTCGAGCGGGGGCGGATGAACGCCCCGCGGGTCCTGCGGGAGATCGAGGGCGACTTCGTCGCCCAGGTCCGGGTGGCGGCCGAGTTCCCGGCCGGGACCAAGACCCTGGTGCCCAACAAGCCGCCGGTGATCGTGGCCGGGCTGCTCCTGTACGTGGACGACGGGAACTACGTCCGGCTGGAGCGGGCGGACACGAGCCCCGAGGGTGGGCGGGATCACTACGCCAACTGGGAACTGCGGCGGAACGGCGAGTGGGTCCGCGCCGGGGGGCCGGCGGACGGGGCGCTGGACCGGGCCGAGCCGATGTGGCTGCGGCTGGAGCGGCGGGGGGCCCGGCTGCTCGGGTACTACTCGGCCGACGCGATCACCTGGACCAGCCTCGTACCGTTGGACGTGACCCTGCCGAAGAAGGTCCGCATCGGCGTCTCCGCCGGGCACAACACGACGACCCCGTTCGCCGCCACGTTCGCCGGGTGGCAGTTGTTCCAGTGCGTCGCCTCCACCCCGCCCCCGCCGCCCAAGCCGATAGTCCGCCAGACCTTCCTAAACATCCTGTTGCCCGACATCAGCCGACCGGCCCCGCCGCGGGAGTGAGCCACCGTGTGCCCGTCGCCTCGCCTCGCCGTGACCGTCGTGAGCCTCGCCGCCGCAGGCGTCGTGGTCGCCGTCGGTCCCGATCCAAGTGAGTTTGATAACGAGTCTGGGGCCGGGCACGCCGTCTACGTGAATGACGACCTCGACGCCCTGCTGCAGCAGGCCCGGGCGCGGTCGGCGGCGAAGCGGGCCGCCGTCGCGGAGTTGATCGCCGGCCGGTCGAGTCTGGGGAATCGGTCGCCACGTTCGAGCGGCTGGACCGCGACCGCCCGGCGGAAACCCGGGCCGTCTACTTCGTTGCCGGTGCCTCGGTCCGGGAGCGGTACGTGCGAGTGGTCCTGGGCTACGCCGCGATGGCACTCCGCAATGACCCGTGCCGAGAAACCGTGCTGCAGCGACTGGAGCGTGATGGTGCGGCGGCCGGCCCCTAGTTATCGGCACCGCAGGCGGCCGCCCGGTCCCGGCACTCGGCCAGCACGTCGGCCGTGACCGACACCGCTTCCAATTCCTCCCGCGGCCTCGGACATGACGGCCCGCTCCAGTTCGGCGCTGGCCAGCAGGCCGGTCTCGTCAAGGGCACTGGAGACGGAGCGGCAAAATGGCCACGGCAGCCGGGCGGCCGTCGACCCGGTCACCACCACATCACAGTCCCGGTAGAGACGGAACGCTCGGTCACCCCGGGCCAGCGGCGGCGGGGCGTACGGGCCGAACCGGAGGCGGGTCGGGTCGGCGGTCATGGGCGGGCCATCCCGGCGGCGGCCGCCGGAGCGACGGCCATGCCACGAGCGTAGCCGAGCCGGGCGGCGGACGCCAGCGGTGAGGGTGGCGGGAAGGGGCCATCGGCGGGGCCGCAGCTGATGGGTGGGGGTGACCGTGCCGGTCAGTCGGCCGGGGCGCGGCGGAAGCCCCTCTTCTCGCCCATGCCCAGGTCAATGATGAAGAAGTCCCCCCTCTTCCCCGTCCGCACCTCGATGCCGTAGGACCCCGGTGCGTCGATGGTGAGTCCAACCCGCGCGGCGAGCGGCCGCAGTGCTCGGCGGATCGCGCTCGGCTCGCTGTCGAGGATGAGGTGGTCGTCCCGGATCGCCCACCGCCCGGTCACCACTTTGACGGGTTCGCCGGTGGGTAGGCTCGGTAACCGCGACTCGTACCGCCGATCGGCCCGGAAAGTGAGTATGTGGGGCGGTTCCGGGATATCAGACACCGACCACCAGGCCCCGACCAGTCGCCGTTCCTCCGCCGAGAGCGGATCGGACGGCCACCACCACACGATCCCGGTGATCCCGACAGCGACGAGGGCAAGCAACGCGGCGACGAGGATCAGGCGGCGCCTCATGCCGCCAGCCTACCGCGCCCGCCGACGGGGTGCCACCGGGTGGGCCGGCTTCGATCCGCTTTGACGGAACTGTCCGGAATCGAGCAAACTGATCTGGCATGCGGCGTTCGCCATACCACATCTACAATGAAAATGGATGGTACAGGCCACCCTTCCGGGAATACCTGAACCCCGGGATGACCTGGTGTTCCAAGAAGAAGCGGGGGCAACAGACGATGATCAAAGCCTCCACCGTCCTAGCGACGAGTCTCGTTGCTTCGGCACTGCTTGCCTCCGCGAGCGGAGCCTTCTCTCAACCGCTGCCGGGTACGAACAGCCCCGATGCTTCGAGCCAGGATGAAAAACGACTGGAACGTTTTGAGAAGCAGGTCGAGGTCTTTCGCAACCTCCTTCACATTCCCGGCATGTCCGCCGCCATCGTGAAGAACCAACAAGTGTTATGGGCGAAGGGTTTCGGGTTCGCCGACCTCGAAAGCCGCACCCCCGTCACCCCGGACACCGTCTTCCACCTCGCGTCCATCACTAAAACCTTTGCGGCCACGCTGATCCTGCAGCTGGTCGAGCAGGGGAAACTCGACCTCGATGAGCCCATGTCTCGTTACTCCAGCGACTTCAAGGACGACTCCGTCAAGATCAAGCACCTGCTCAGTCATACCTCCCAGGGGACGCCGGGCGAACGCTTCCAGTACAGCGGGAATCGCTACGGCTACCTCAAGGCCGTCATTGAGAAGAAGCACGGTAAGCCGTTTCTCAACGTGGTCGTCGAAACCTTCTTCGACCCGCTGGGGATGTCCAGTAGCGTCCCGTATCACCACGTCGTGGCCGACGCCGAGAAGTGGAGGCCCTCGCTCGGGCAAGGTCACCTCGACCGCTACAAGCACAACGTATCGCGCTTGTCTCCGGGGTACACGCTCTACGGTGACCATGAGATCATCCGCGTCCCCTACCCCCTCCCGGGGTACGTCGGCGCGTCGGCGGGGTTCCTGTCGACGGTCCTGGACATGGCCAAGTACGACGCCGCGATCGACCGGCACGTCTTCCTGAAGAAGGAGACGCAGGAGAAGGCCTGGACGGCGTTCGTCTCCGACAGCGGCAAGCGACTCCCGTACGGCCTGGGCTGGTTCGTCATGGATGACCACGGGCTCAAGCTGACCTGGCACACCGGGCACTGGGGCACCGGGTTCTCGGCGATCTACCTCAAAGTGCCGGAGAAGAACGTCACCCTGGTCCTGCTCGCCAACAGTGAGGCCCTGGTCGACCACCAATACCAGATCGGCCGACCGATGGTCAATGACATCGTCAACAACGTGTTCGCCGCCAACTTCCTGCGCTTGTTCGTGTTTGAAGACATGCGGGGGCGCCAACTCCCAGACCCCACCTGGACCCTAGACACCCAGCAGTTCTCCAGCGAACTGAGCCGGTTGAGTAAGCAGTCCGCGGGCTACGTCTACGACCGGGAGCGCACGTCGCAAACCGCCCTGGCGAAGTGGCGAGAGCAGCGCCGGGCGCAGGCCCGCGTCGCCATTGCGTTAGACACCAAGGTCCTTGACACGTACGCCGGGGACTACCAGTTCGAGCCTCCGCCCCATGACGTTCACACGGTCAGCCGCGAGGGCGGCCGGCTCTTCATCGACTGGCCCAAGGACTTCAAGTCCGAGCTGTTCGCCGAGTCCGAGTCGAGTTTCTTCGTCAAGGTGAGCCCGGTCCAGCTGCGATTCATCAAGAACGAAGGTCGGGTCACGAAGCTCGAGTTCCTCACCGGCGGGAACACGCTTCGCATGAAAAGGATTAAGTGAGCTTCTGAAGCCTGTTCCTGGCAGGACGGACCGGCTGGACCGGTTAGGACGAGGCGGCGACGGGTCATGCCGAGCGGGCAGTTGACCACCGCCGGGACCGTCACCGCCCCAATGGGCGCCCGCCGCAGGGGACCGTGCCGGGCGACCTCGCCCGGTCGTCAGATACCCTGTCGCGGCGCGTGGCCCGGCCGACCGCGTCGGTGAAACCGGACCTGTCACCGCACCGCCAATCCGCGTCCCTCTGTCGCTCGTCTTAGGTGCGGTGCCCCGGCGGCCGGTTCGGAGGAGCTTCATGTCCCCATGCGTCCCGGTTGCCTGCGTCGTGGCGGCGGCCCTGGCCGTCGCCGCCGCGGCCGACCCACCTCCCCCGCGGCCCCGCCCGGCCGTCGCCGAGCTGTTCGAGGACGACGCCGCCTTCCTGGTCCGCAACCTCACCCACGAGCACAGCTACCCCGGCGAGGCGCACGCCGAGGCCGCCGACATCTACTCCGGCCGGCGGTCGATCAAGGTCATCCCGATGCAGCGGCAGAGCCCGGCCGTCCCGGGGTGGGCGTTCCGCATCCGGGAGCGGCCCGGGCCGGGCGAGTTCCGCTACCTCCGGTTCGCCTGGAAGGCCGACGGCTGCGCCGGCGTCATGTTCCAGCTCCACGACGACCGGTACTACAACGTCCGCTACACGGCCGGGGAGAACAAGGGTGGGTGGCCGACGAAGTTCGTGGCCGACCGGCCGCCCTCGGACTGGACCGTGGTAACCCGGGACCTGTTCGCCGACTTCGGGCCGCTCACCGTCCGCGGCATGTCGCTGACCGCCTTCGACGGCCGGGCCGCCTACTTCGACCACATCTACCTGGG
>DASXAN010001163.1:0-4802 GCA_036406755.1 Gemmataceae bacterium | reverse complement strand
AACAGGCCGGCACGCAGAAGGACGCGGTCGGCCGCATGCTGACGCGAGCCCAGCTCTATGACCTGCTCGGTTACACCGGCTATGAGGAGCGCGACCGAACGTATTTCGGCGGTTGAGCTTTCAATTGACTTGGCAAGTTGTTGACCACGCTCGCCCCGCGGGGTTAGATGGAGCCAACTGAGAGGGGCGATCCCATGAGCACCGCGGAAATCTACTCCCCCGGCCTGGAAGGCGTCATCGCCGGTGAGACGGCCGTCTCTACCGTCGAGGGCGGGCTGCGGTATCGCGGTTACCCGGTCACGGAGTTAGCGGAGAAGTGCTCCTTCGACGAGGTCGCTTACCTGCTGCTCTACGGCGACCTGCCGACGGCGAAGCAACTCGCCGACTTCGAGGCCCGCGTCGCCGCCGCCCGCCGCCTGCCGGCCCCGCTCAAGGACCTGTTCCCGGCCCTGCCGAAGTGGACGCCGCCGATGGACGCCCTCCGCACGGCCGTCAGCATCCTCGCCCACTTCGACCAGGACGTGGACGACAACTCGACCGAGGCCAACCTGCGCAAAGCCGAGCGGCTCTATGCCCAGATCCCGCTGGCGATCGCGGAGCAGTGCCGGGCGAGCAAGGGCCTCCAGCCGGTCAAGGCCCGGCCGGACCTGGGGCACGCGGCCAGCTTTCTGTACATCCTCCGCGGCCAGGAGGCGACGCCGGAGGAGGTGCGGGCGTTCGACGTGTCGCTGACCCTGTACGCCGAGCACGAGTTCAACGCCTCGACGTTCGCCGCCCGCGTCACCGTCTCGACGCTGTCCGACCTGCACTCCGGCGTGGTGGCAGCGATCGGGGCGCTGAAGGGGCCGCTGCACGGCGGGGCGAACGAGAAGGTCATGGGCCTGCTGGAGTCGGCCGGCGGGCCGGACACGGCCGAGGCGTGGATCCGTGACGCCCTGGCCCGCAAGGAGAAGGTGATGGGCTTCGGCCACCGGGTGTACAAGACCGGCGACATCCGGGCCAAGGTGCTGCGCGACTTCGCCCGCAAGGCGGCGGAGCGGATGGGGCAGATGAGGTGGGAGGAGACGGCCGACGTGATCGAGCGGGTGATGCAGGCGGAGAAGAGCCTGCTGCCGAACCTGGACTGGCCGGCCGGCCGACTCTACCACGCCCTCGAGTTGGAGATTCCGCTGTATACGCCGATCTTCGTGATGAGCCGAATCACCGGCTGGTCGGCGCACATCATTGAACAGCTCGCCAACAACCGGCTGATCCGGCCCCGCGGCCGGTACACGGGACCGGAGCTGAAGCAGGTCGTGCCGATCGGGCAGCGGGGATGAGCGCGCTTGCCGCCTTGCCAGCGGTTGGGTAATATGCGGCCCTCTTTACAGGAGGGTTCCCCGCCATGCTCGCCGGCACCGGACTGCCGTTTCTATTCGCCGCCATCCTTTCCGGTCAGCCTCCCGCCGAGCCACCGGTTGTGTCCCCCGTGCTGGAGCGATTCCAGATCGCGAAAGGCGGTGACTTGATTCTGGTGCCCGTCAAGCTCGGTAGCCGGAAGCGGATGTTCGTGCTCGATACGGGTGCCTCCAATACCGTCGTGGACCGCCAGTTGCTCGCTGGCGATGCCGCGTCCGTCGGGCGAGTGCTCACGGCCGGCGGGCCGAGCTACGTCGAGATCTTCCCAGTACCCGATGCAACGGTCGGCTCATTGGGCTTCAAGGGTGTTGACAAGGTGCTCGGGATGAACATGGCGCCCCTGCGCGAGGCCAGCGGCCTTCCGATCGAGGGAGCTTTGGGGATGGACTTCCTGTCCCACTTCGTTGTTCGTGTGGACTTCGACAAAGGCGAGCTGTGTTTTCTTAGCACCTCTGACTCTCGGTCAGGAACGATGATCCCCCTTGTCGATGGCGACGACGCCAGCGACAGCCCTCACGTGCGAGGCTCGGTCGGTGGAATCGAGAGGATTCCGTTCCTCGTGGACACAGGCCACGACATCACATCGACTGGTGACCTCGATACCGCAACCTTCGACCTCCTCAAGAAATGGAACGATCTGCGGATTCTCGGTCCCGCGCAGACACGCGGCGCGTCCGGTGACCGGAGCGTCCAGAAGGGCGAAAGCGGCGTTCTCGCTGTAGGTGAGGTACGGGTGGACAGGCCCGTGTGGAGTTCGGGCAGCAGGCCGATCCTTGGATTGGGCTTTCTATCACGATACGTGGTTACCTTCGACTTCCGGAAGGGGGTCATGTATCTTCGCCCTGGGCTTGATGTCGCTAGGCCAGACCTGCAGGACGCGAGCGGCTTGGCGATTCTCCACAAGAACGGCGCGCCGATGGTCGACCAAGTCTACGCCGGCTCGCCCGGCGACAAGGCGGGCGTAAAGCCCGGCGATGTGGTGCTCCGCGTCGGCGACGTGTCGGCGGGGACTGGCAGCCTCTTCGGCCTCCGCAAGGCGCTTTGCGGTCGCGGCCAGATTCCAGTCACCGTCCGCCGCGGCGACAAGGAGCTGGCCTTCACGCTGCATGTCGGGCCGTGACTGCGGCCGGTCGTTCTATTCGCCGGCCCGGTTGGAGGTTCCCCTCGATACGCCGATCGAGAGTCGCTAAGCCGCAAGCGGCTTTCGGCGACGGCGAATCGGGGCGAGCGCCGCAACCCCTACCAGTGCCAGCGCCGACGGCTCCGGCACCGGCGTGAACGTCGCCCGGTAGACGCCCGTGCTCGACGGCGTGGTGAAGCTGACGCCGAACGCCACCTGGTTGCCGTCGATCCCGTCCGGGCCGAGGAAGAACGGCGTCGTGGCCAGTGTTTTGCCGTCGAACGTCGGGTTGGTGTTGTCGATCAGGGTGTGCAGGGCCGTCCCGTCGTACAGGTAGATGCCCTTGCTCGTGGCCGTGTTGCCGATGAAGGCGATGTTCGTGCCGCTGATCGGGGCGTAGGCGCTGATGGTCGTGAAGTTGCCGGTCCCGTTCGGCGACGGCGTGCTCGCGTCGGCGATGGTCTTGAGCGTGCCGCCGAGCAGGGCGTAGACGCCGTTGTTGTTGATGAACGACACGTTCGACCCGCTGGCTGTCGGCTCGAAGAACGTGGTCGAGAAGTTTCCCGACCCGTTCGGCAGCGGGGTGTTGGAGTCGGCGACGGTCGTCAGCGGCCCGGCGCCGGTCTTCTGGTAGACGCCGTTCAAGCTGGAGCCGCCGAACCCGGCCCGGAATACGACCGTCGTCCCGCTGATCGACGGGTTGGAGCCGATGGCGGTGAAGTTGCCGTTGGCGCCGCCGGGGACGGCCGTGTTCTTGTCCGCGACCAAGCTCACCGCCGGCGTCGCCCCGCCGGTTGAGGTGTAGACGCCCTGCTGGCTACTCGCCCCGGACCCACTAAACGCGGCGGTCCCGCTGCTCAGCGACGGGAACGGCGAGAAGCCGGTGAAGTTGCCGGTGCCGCCGGGGATCGCCGTGTTCGCGTCGGCGAAGCGGGTCGTCGTCGTGCCGTTGGACGTGAACACGCCCGGCGACGCGGTGCCGCCGGTGCCGACGAAGACGGCCGACCCGCCGTCGTAGCGGAAGCTCTGGTTGTAGCTGGTGAAGGTCCCGCCGTTCGGGTTCGCCGCACCGGCCGGGACCAGGGTCGAAACCGCACCGCCGGTCCCGGCGTAAATGGCCGACGAGCCGCCGGCGGTGCCGTAGAACGCGACCGTCGAGCCGTCCAGGTTCGGGAACAGGCCGAAGGAGGTAAACGTCGCCCCGCCCGGGGCGAGGGTGGTCGTGTCGGCGATTCGGGTTACAGTCACGACCTGAGCGCGGGCCGGAAGCGTCAGCAGCAGGAAGGCGAGCGGTGTAGCGATGCGACGGATCATGGGCACCTCGGCGGATGCGGCGGGGTCGGATGTCGCAAATGGCAATGGCGACAGGTTAACCGATCCGACCGGCCGACGAAAGCACCTGTGCCGAAAAATCGTTGCGTCCGCTTGGTATCGGTTTTGCTAAACTGGCGGGGTTGGGAAGTCTGCACGGACTCGCCCTCCGACACGGCCGTCGCACCGCGCATCCGCTGCACGCCGAGGCACCCGACCGGTGAGCGGGCCGTTTTCGATCGCCATCCTCCTGCGCGAGCGCGGCCGGTACATTCCGGCCGTGTTCGCCGTCTGCTTCAGCAGCCTGCTGCTGACCATGCAGCTCGGCATGTTGCTCGGCTTCCTCGCCACGACCACCCGCCCGATCGACCGCGTGGACGCGGACCTGTGGGTGGCGTCCGACGAGCCGTTGGCCATCGGCTACAGTCACCCGATCCCCGAGGCGTGGGCCGGCCGGGTGGCGTCGCACCCCGGCGTCGAGCGGGTCGCCCCGTACGTCTACGGGTTCACGCTCTGGCACAAGCAGGACGGCGGGCTGGAGCAGTGCTTCCTGATCGGCTCCCGGCTGGACGAGGGCGAGGTCGGGTCGGTGCGGGACATGTCGCCGACCCTACGGGGGCAGCTCACCCGGCCGGGGGCGGTCACGATCTACTCGCCGGACAAGGGCCGGCTCGGCTTGCAGGAAGGCGTCAGTGAGGTGGCGGAGGTGGCCGGGCAGCGGGTGCGGCTGGCCGGCGTCATGTACGAGGGCGGGCGACAGATCGGCATGATGCCGGGCTTTTACTGCTCCCTGCGGACGGCCCGGCGGCTGCTGCCGAACCTCGGCCCCGATCAGACGATGTACCTGATCGCCCGGTGCAAGGACCGCGCCGCCCGCGGGTCGATCGCCCGGGAGCTGCGGGAGCAGTACCCGGACATGGCGGTGATGACCCGCGAGGAGTTCGCCGACCTGACGCGGAATTACTGGATGGTG
>DASXAN010001162.1:0-7992 GCA_036406755.1 Gemmataceae bacterium | reverse complement strand
GCGAGTGACGCAAAGTCCTCGGACTAGGAACGATCCGCGGCGCCGTCCGCCCCGGGCGGGGCTTCTGCCGACCGGCTGACCCAGCCGGGGGGGCCGACGAACAGGTCGGCCGCCCGCCGGCCGACCGTCCGGTTCTCGACCCACAGGGTGCTCACGTCGCCGACGTGCCGGACCAGGCTCGGGGTGGGGTACCAGATCGGCACCCACCGCCACCACGCCCACCGGCCGAGCAGCACGTCGATCTGCTTCAGCCCGCCCGCGGCCGACCGCCAGCGGTGCTGGCAGACTCGGCGGCTGCGCAGATACCGCCGGGCCGCGGCGGGCGAGAACAGGAACGCCTGGGCGCCCCACACCCACGTCCCCCGGAACCGGTGCCAGCCGTACCGGCGGGCGTTGTACGGGGCCGGGCAGTACAGCGACACCACCGCCGCGCCGGCCGCCGGCCAGAGGGCCCGTTCGAGGTATGCGCGGACGTTCTCCCCGTCGTAGACGACGGCGTCGTCCTGCAGAAGCAGGTAGGCATCGGCGTCGGGCTGCCGCAACGTCAGCTCGAACAGCGACAGGTAGTGGTTGGGCCAGGCGCCGACGGCCGGGCTCCGCAGCGTCCCCGGCAGGTGGCCGAACCGCTCCGGGACCCGCACGGCCGCGTCCATGAACAGGTGGGGGGTCTCCCAGCCCGCCCGGGTCAGGTGGTCGAGGCACCGCTCCAGGGTCGGCCCCCGCCGCGGGGCGGTGGTGACGCCGACCGCCCACTTGGCGACCCGGCCCCGGCGGCGGGCCGGCGGCGGGATCAGCTCCCGCAGGGAGCCGAACGGCCGGACCGGCCGGCCGTCGGTGTCCGACCCGGGGCCGGCCAGCTCCAGGCGGAGTTCGGCCGTCCGCCGGACGTCCGCCGCGGCCGCAACCGCTTCGGCCGGGGCGGACGGGTCGGCCGCCGCGGCCGCCGCCGCCCCGTAGGCCAGGGACGCGACCACCGTGTTCCAGGCGGCCGGCCCGGGCGGGTCCTTGGTGCAGCAGAAGGCGCAGGTCTCGCGGGAGGCGCGGCACAGCCGCTCGTCGGCCAGCGGCAGGGCCGCCCGCACCAGCCCGCAGGTCGCGGACTCGCCGCCGGGCCCGGGCTCGACCGGACCTCGGAACGGGCACTCGTCGGGGGTGCGGGGCGGCAGTCGCTGCCATTGCACGGCCGTCCCCCCTAGGCCGGCAGCAGGGCCGCGATCGTGTCCCGGGCCCGGGCCCAGGACCGCTCCCGCTCGATGTACGCCCGGGCCTGCTCGCTGGCGTCGCGGATGTCCGTGTCGTAGATCGATGCGAGCACGGCCGCCAGGTCCTCCGGCCGGACCAGCTGCGACTCGATCGGCTCCTCCCCGTTCAGGAAGACCGTCTCGGTCTCGGCGGCGGGCACCGCCCGGAACGGGCGGTGCTCGTTCATCGGCGGGGCGTCGGTCGTGACGAGCGGCAGCCCGGCCGCCTGGCATTCCAGCATTTGCAACCCCAGCCCCTCCCAGTGACTCGGCTGCACGCACACGTCGCCGTCGCGGTACAGGGCGGCGTTGTCGGCCGGCGGCCGGCGGACCTCGACGTTGGCCGGCATGGGCGGCAGGTCGCGGAACTGCGAATAGACCAGGAACTGGATGCCCGGCAGCAGCCGGGCGGTCGCCGCGATCAGGTGCATCCCCTTGCGGCGGTAAGGGGTGCGGGAGCCGTCCGGCCGCCGGCCCGGGGCGCCGGCCCCGCCGTTGACGAACAAGAATCGCCGGCACCGCTCCCGCCGCCGGAACGGGAACCGGGCCGGATCGATGGGCCAGGGGACGTGAGCCACGTCCCACGCGAACCCCGAGGCCTGCCGCCAGCGGCGGAGCATCCGGTCGGCCATCGCCGTCGGGCAGATCATCCGATCGACGAAGGGCAGCCAATCCATGTACGGGGCCAACCACTCCCAGTTCGGCACGCAGGCGATGCTGACCCCGAGGTCGCGGGCCCGCCGGACGATGGCCGGCACGCACGGCTTTTCCACGAACAGGAGCCAGTCCAACCCGGCGAGCCAGGCCCGCTGTGTGCGCAAGGAGGCGGACCGGCCCCACGGGGCCCGGTAGCGTCCGGGCATGGGCGGCCGCGCCAGCCGCCTCAGCCACGGGTCCCGCGGGGACAGCCACCGCGCGGCCGGCAGGTGCGTCGCGATGTCGCGGTTCTGGTAGCCCAGGCCGGACCGGCTGTTGACCCCCAACAGGCCGACGGCGCCCAGCCGCGGCGGGTGCGGCCGCCAGCCGGCGGTGCCCTCGACCGCCGCCACGGCCAGCGCCCGGCGGGTCCGCCCGGTCCCGCGGTCGCCGCAGGCGGACGTGACGCCCTCGTGTTGGACGAGCGAGGGGGTATGGTAGGCGATCCCGGTCCCTCGTTTCAGGGCCCACTCGCCGACCACCGCGTCGGCACCGGACTTGCCGCGGCCGACGTGGGCGGCCACTCCGGCGTCGGCCAAAAGCGCCCGCAGCTCGTCCCCGCGGAACACGAAGGCCAGCGCCCCGAACGTGCGGCCGAGGCCGAGGTTGAGCGTCTGCCAGCCCGGCCGGTCGTCGGCGACCGCCCGGCTGGTGTAGAGGGAGACGACGCCGTGCCCGCCGGGCCAGAGCTGGCCGTCGCACCACCGCCGCAGCCCGCGGGCGGCCGAGACGTCGTCCTCGAAGATCGCGTAGCCGTCGGCGGCCGGCCGGCGGGTGAGCAGGGATTCGGCGGCGGCCACGAAGTTCCGCAGCTGGCCCAGCCGGTGGGGGTGCCGGGTCACCGGCACGTGGGCCCAGCCGGCGGGAACCGTGGCGCCCGGTTCGGCGAACAGGTGGACCTCGTCGAACCCGGCGTCGCGGAGGCTGGCCAGCGTCGTCGCCAGGGTCGGCGGCCGCCGTGGGGCCGTCAGCACCGCGGCGGCCCAGGTCAGCCGGCGGTCGCCGGCCGGCGGGCTCACGGTGAGCCGCCGCTCGCCCGCCGAGAGGATGCCCAGCGCCCCGGGGGCGAAGTTGAGCGGGGCGGCGAGGTAGGGCAGGCGGTACCGGGCGTCGGCCTTCAGCCGGGCCAGGCGATCCGCGTCCGGGCCGGCGGGCCGGCGTTTGAGTTGCTCATGGGCCCGGCCGAAGATCAGCGACGCGACGACCGGATTGGTCCGGGCGTCGGCCGGGAACTCGGCCCGGCAGCAGGCGGCACAGTCGCCCCGCTCCACCCGGACGAGGTCCGGGTCGGCGGAGTCGAACGCGGTGGCCAACAGACGACAGGTCGCGGATTCACGCCCCCCGGCGTCGGTCACGTCCCGCCGGAACGGGCACTGGGCGATCGCTTCCATGAGGTAGACCCCGTTGCTACTTGGCGAGCACCCGGACGTAGAAAGTCGTCGTGCCCCCTGGGTTTTCGGGAGGCGACGTGTGGACGCCCTTCGGCTTGTCCTCGACTGAATGCCAGTAGCCCGGTCGGCCCGTCTGGGGCGGGATCCACTGCCACACGCTGTAGCCGACGATCCGCGCGTCGAAGCTCGACGACACTTCACCGTCCCGGTTGTTACAGACCCACCAGGTGATGGCCGCGGTGAGGGCCGCCACGACGACCACCAGTACGACGACGCTTAAGGGCTCCATGGACTCGCTCCGTGCGGACGGTTCAGGGGGCGCCGGGCCGGATCGTCCGGACGACGCGGAACCCGTTGTAACTGAATCCCCAGTGCGGGCTGGCGGAGCTCCGTTGGCCGGAGTTCAGCTCGTACGCGTTGAACTTGTAGGTGCCGCCGCGGAAGGCGCGGTGCTGGCGGGACGTGACCGTCAGCGGGCCGGTGCCCGGCGCGGGCGGGTCGCGGCTGTCGGCACACCACTCGCCGACGTTGCCGAACACGTCGAACAGGCCGAACGGGTTGGGGCGGAGCGACCCGACCGGCCACGACCGGCCGTTCGCGTTTTCCCGGCACCAGGCGTACTGGGTGACCGGCCCGTCGGCCGTGCCGTAGAACCGCGGGGTGGCGGTGCCGGCCCGGCAGGCGAATTCCCACTCGGCCTCGGTCGGCAGCCGGTAGCCGGTCCGCCGCTGCCAGTTCTCCGGCAGGACCAGGGGCAGGTTGACGTCCGCGTAATACCCCTCCGGCCGGGTGCCGTCGGTCGGCGGGTAGACGATCTCGGATTCGGGCAAGCCCTCGGCCAGGCTGAGCGCGCGGCAGAAGCGGGCGGCGTCGAACCACGAGACGTTGCCGGCCGGGCATTCCGGCTTCGGCATGGCCTTGTCGGGCTTGTAGTCGGGGGCGAACCGGTTGTATTGAGCCACCGTCACCTCGTAGGCGCCGATCGCGTACGAGTGGTCGATCCGTTGCCGGCCGGCGTCGCCGGCGGGCTCGGCCGGGGCGCGGACCAGGACGAGCGTGTGACCGGTCGGCGTCACCCACCACCCGGGCCGGGGCTTGCCGGCGAGCTCGGCCGTCAGTCCCTCCACCCGGGCCGCGTGGCCCAGCCGCCGCTGCAACAGCCACGCGGCGGCCGAGTGGACGGCCGCGGACTCGTCCCGCACGAACAGGTCGGCCAGCTCGTCCCCGAGCCGGCGGCGGGCGTCCGGCGACAGCCGGTCGTTGACCAGATAGCCGTCGGCGGCCAGGAGGACGGCCTGCCGGGTCAGGTCGTTGGACGGCGGCAGCCGCAGCGGCCAGAGCGTGTCGAACTCGACCAGGGCGGGCAACAGGTCGATGAGGGCGGTCCGCGTGTCCGGATCATCGCTCTGCCCCAGCCACGTCCGGACCGCCTCCGGCCGGCCGAGCAGCAACAGGGCGACGGCCGCGTTCGCCCGGCGGCGGGTCCGGGTGCGGACGTCGCCCGCGGCCGGCCCGGCGAGGGCCGCCTGGAACAGCTCCGCGCAGCGGTCCGCGTGGGCCTTCACCGCCGGGAACAGGATCGGGAACTCGCCCTCGCCGGACTCCTGTAGCGCGCCGGCCAGCCGGTCAGGGTCGTCCGCGGCGTAGTCGGCCAGGACGCTGGCCGCCGCCAGCCGCTGCGGCTCCGGCGAGCGGTCGGCGGCGAACCGCTCGACCAGCGGCGGCACCAGCCGCCCCCGCACCGGTCGCAGCAGTTTGGCCCACTCGGACACCAGGAATGGGCTGACCCGCACCAGGGTGTCGGCCGTCGGCGCGGCGAGGCCGTCCCACCGGTCGCCGTCCGGGTCCAAGGCCGCCAGCGCCGCCGCCGCCCGGAGCCGCTCGCCCTCGGGGCGGTTGCCGTCCAGAGCCAGGGGCCAGAGGGCGTCCCGGCATCGGGCCGCCTGCGGGGCCATGGCCCGGACGATGACGGCGAACTCCGCCGAGTCGGCCCCGAGCAGGTGCCGGGTCAGGAACGGCACGCTGTCCGGGTGGGTGGCGATCAGGGCGAGGTGCGCCCGCAGCCGCTCGTCGGGGTCACGGCCCTCATCGGCGGCGACCCGCTCCAGCCGCGGCCGCCACGGCCCGGGCAGGTCGTCGAGTTGCTTCGCCAGGTCGGCTACCCGCGACAGGTCGGCCACCAGCAGCTGGTCCACCAGCCGGTCCGCCTGCTCTCGCTGCCGGTGCGCCTCCCACTGCCGCCACAGGCCGCCGGCCACGAGCACCGCCGCCGCCGCGACCGCCACCCCACCCAGGATCGCCGCCCCGTGCCGGCGGGTGGCGACCCGCATCATCCGCCGCTGCGGCTCCGACCAGCGGTCCCGGCGGGTCCGCCAGAGAATCGTCAGCCATTCCACCACGCTCGGCAGCTGCTTGGCCTCCGGCTTGGCCGCCCACAGGGCCGCCCGCTCGCCCAGCAGCAACTCGGCCCGCCCGGCCGCCGTCTCCCGCTGCTTGCGGGTCAGCCACTCCCGCACCGCCGGCACCAAAAAGTCGTGCGTCAGCTGGTAGTACGCCTCCCCCGCCGCGTCGCCGTCCCCCGGCTCGGTCGGCGCGATCAGCCGCACGTCGCCCTCCAGGATCGCCAGCAGGGCGCGGAAGTCGTCGGGCCGGTCGGCGTAGCCGGAGATCGCCCGCAGCCGGCCGACCGGCTGCATCTGCCCCTTGATGTCCGTCCCGGCCTCCGGCAACAGCGCCTGCAACACGGCCCGGGCGGCCGGCTGGTGGACGCGGTGCGTCGGCGGGGCGGTCGGGGAGCCGAACGTCTCCTCCAGGAACGTCACGCCGACGCCCTCCGTCCCGCCCACCTCGCTGAGGCTGGCGGCCGTCCAGACGCGGCCCTTCATCATCTCGGCGAACAGCGCCAGCCGCACGCTGATGACCCGCCCGCCCTGGGCCAGCCCCTCGACGGCCCGGGTGAGGAACGTCTGCTGCTCGGCCGAGAGCGGCGTGACCGGGTCGGGCAGCCGGCCGTAGGCCCGACCGAACGCGGTCAGCACCTTGCGGGCGTGGTCGGTGTCGAACAGGTCCACCAGGGCGTAGTTGCGGCCCTCCTGGATGGGGACCTCCAGCTGCTGGAAGAAGCGGTTGACGGCCGCGTAGAAGTCGTCCCGGACCAGCACCAGGCACTGCACCCGCTCGCCGTCGCACTGCCGCAGCGCCTGCACCAGCTCGCCGCCGACCTCCTTGTGCGCGTGCAGCCACTGCTCGAACTGGTCCAGGACGATCAGCACCTTCTGCCCGTCGGGGCCGCACCCCCCGCGGCGCAAAGCGGCCAGCGTCTCCGTCAGGGACAGGTCGTCGGGCAAGCCGGGGCAGCGGGCGCGGAGGTTGCGCGACAGCCGGGCCTCGGTGTCCTCCGGCGTCGCCTCGACGAACACGGCCGTCACCCGGGTCGATAGCCGCGGCAGCAGCCCGGCCTTCAAGAGCGACGACTTGCCGCACCCGGACGGGCCGTACATCAGCCCGACCGGGAACGTCGCCTCCGCCGCCGTCTCCTCGACCCGGGCCTTCCAGAAGCGGATGCTCTCGGGCAACCCGTTGCGGTCCCGCGGGCCGGGCAAGAGGTCCAGGAAGAAGTCGGCGTCCTGCTCGTCGAACGACCGCAGCCCCTTGGGGACGACCCGCACGGCCGGGACGGTGGACGGGCCCGGGGTCGGGGCGTGGCTGAAGGCCCGCGTCTGCCGGTTGTGGACGGCCGAGTCGGCCGGGGACGGCTGGGGGGTGACGGCGGCGTGCGGGCTGGCGGCGAGGAAGTACCGCAGGTCGTCGGCGAAGTCGCGGGCCGTGGTGTACCGGTCGGTCGCCCGCTTGGCCAGCGACCGCAGGCAGATCCGCTCCAGCTCCCGCGGGACGCCGTCGGTGATCTGCCGCGGCGGCTTGGGGTCGGCCGTGGCGACCTGGGCGGCCAGGGCGGAGTGGGTGTCGGCGTGGAACGGCCGCCGGCCGGTCAGCAGCTCGTACAGCACGACGCCGAGGCTGAACACGTCGCTGCGGCCGTCCACCCGGTGCCCCTCGCCGCGGGCCTGCTCCGGGCTCATGTAGGCCGGCGTGCCGACGTGCCCGCCGCCCGTGCCCACCTCCTCGTCCAGAAGCGCCAGGCCGAAGTCGGCCAGGTACGGCTTGCCGGCGGTGTCGATGAGGATGTTGCCGGGCTTGACGTCGCGGTGCACCAGCCCCTTGCGGTGGGCGTAGTGCAGGCACTCGGCCATGACGGCGACCAGCTCGGCCGCGGCGGCGACGGCGTACGGGGTGGTGCGGAGGCGGTCGGCCAGGGTGCAGCCGTCGATGAACTTGGAGACGACGAAGACCGGGTGGCCGGGCGTGCTGCCGACGTCGTAGACCGGCACGATGTGCGGGTGGTCCAGGCCGGCGACGGTCCGGGCCTCGCGGAGGTACAGCCCGGCGTTGTTCGGGCTGGACAGCCGCCCCGGGTGCGGGACCTTGATGGCGACGAGCCGGTTGAGCTGCTCGTCCCGGGCCAGGTAGACGGCCCCGAACCCGCCCTCGCCGAGCAGGCGGACGACGGTGTACCGGCCGATGGTGTGGGGCACCCCGGCGGGGGCCCTCACCTCGTCGGTGAAGCTCCCGGTCGCCACGGCATCCCGTGCGGTCTCGGGCTCACT
>DASXAN010001161.1:0-3899 GCA_036406755.1 Gemmataceae bacterium | reverse complement strand
CGGGGCGAGCTGCGGCAGGCGATCGGCGGCCGGGCCGACGTCCAGCCGGACCTGGCGACGGCCCAGTTGTGCCCGGGCGACTGGGTGGTCGTCTGCACCGACGGGCTGAGCGGGTGCCTGCGGCCGGACGTCATCCGCGAGGTGCTGGAGGCGTCGGCGTCGGCGGACAGCGCCGCCCGGCGGCTGGTCAACCGGGCCAACCTGCTCGGGGCGGCGGACAACGTCAGCGTGGTGGTGGTGCGGGCCACGTGACCGGGCCGGTCACGCGCCCGCGGGGCCGGGCGGGGCGTGGGCCTCCCGCAGCCGGCGCCGCCGGCGGGCCTGGACGAACGAGTTGACGCACAGGGCGACGAACACCAGGCAGACGCCGGCCAGCCACAGTTGCGACCGCACGGCGGCCGGCCGCTCCGCCTCGCCGGCGAGCAGCTTCGGCAGTTTCGGCAACCCCATCCCCGCGCCGGCCAACAGCCCGATCAGGCCGACCATCGCCGCGAAGTGCATGGCGTGCTTGAGCAGCCGCTCGTTCAGCGCGACCAGGCCGCAGACGACGAGCACCGCGCCGAAGTAGGCCGGAATCAGGGCCGTCGGGCTGTGCAGCTCCGTCGGCCGGATCAGGCCGGCGAAGCCGGCGTACCCGTCCAGCCCGAGTGCGACGAGCACGGCGCCGCAGAGGATGGCGACGTACGGCACGGCAACCTCCCGCGCCGCCGGGGGCCGCGGCGGCCCAGCCTAGCGTACGCGGCCGGCGGCCGGCGGCAAGCGGCCTTGACCGGCGGCCGGGCGTCGCCAATCATGGGGGGAGACCTCTGCGGTGTTCGAGATGGGGCGACATTTTTTGTCGGACCGATGTCGACCTGCCAGGGCGCCTACATTCGCTCCGGCGCTCGCAAGCCCGTCGGCCGCTTTCGGGCGGCCCGCAACGGGATCCGAAACCCGGGCGTGCGGCACCCCCTTACTCGGCGGGTCCACAAAAACCGCCCCACACGGCATTTGCGGAGGTCATTTTTTCACCTCCCGCACCCGCGCGGCCACACGGTAAACATCCACATTCCGCACATGCGTTGGTCCCGCCAACGTGTCCGTTCGGGCCCCGTCGTCGCGCGAAAAAAAAATGTCGTCCTAAGCGGCGGTCGCGCCGCGGGTTGACGCGCGCGCGGCGCGGGGGGCGGAAAAACGAAGTTGACTTCGCCACACCAGTCGTTACTGTGGTCCCCGATGCGTTGCTCGACTCGACACAACGACCGGACCCACGTCTCGCCCGTCCCGCACCGGGGCGACCGCCCCGGGGTTCGCGGCCCGACCGCAACGTTCCATTGAATAATCGCCCGCCCGGCGGCGTCCCGTTCCGGGGACCGTCGCCCGGCTGACTACGGACCAGAGCCAGCTCCCGGCAGTCCCCGCCCGGGGCCACGGACGGCCCGCGCAGGCGACACGACGCGAGGGTCGAGGGGCGGAAACGATGCGGCTTCCGCCCCTTCAGTGGGACTGCCGCGGGGCTGGCTCTCTTGTTGCCACGAGGCCTGCACGGAGGCGCCGGGCCGGCAACACTCGGCCGGCCGCGACACGGACCGTCGCGGCCGGCCATTTCCGTTTCACTTCCCTGGTGCCCCCGCCCCCCGCCTGCTATCCTCCATAAAACACTCGTGACCGCCCCGACCGCGCCACCGGCCCTCCGGCCGCCGTGATTGCGCCTTGGACCGCCTGAGCCGACCTCATGACGCATCCCCTCTTGGACCTCATCGCCCGCCGCGTCGTCATCCTTGACGGTGCCATGGGCACTAGTATCCACCGCTACCATCCCAAGCCTGCGGACTGGGGCGGCGAGCACTTGGTCAACCTCTGCGACGCGGTCTCGCTGACGCACCCAGAATGGATCGTGGACATTCACCGCGGGTTCCTCGCCGTCGGCTGCGACGCCGTCGAGACGAACACGTTCAACGGCAGCAAGCTGGTCCTGGCCGAGTTCGGCCTCGGCGATAAGGTGGACGCGCTCAACCGGCTCAACGTCGGCTTGGCCCGCGAGGCGGCCCGCGAGTTCAGCACCCCGGACCGGCCGCGGTTCGTCATCGGCTCTGTCGGGCCGGGGACCAAGATGCCGTCGGTCCTCAACGAGTCGATCTACGCCGACTTCGACACCCTCGCCGACTCCTACCGCCCGCAACTGGTCGCCCTGGTTGAGGAGGGCGTGGACGCAGTCCTAATCGAAACCTGCTTCGACATCCTCCAGGCCAAGTGCGTCGCCATCACGGCCCTCGATGTCATGCGGCAAAAGGGCGTGCGCATCCCGCTCATGGTGCAGGTCACGGTGGATAACCGGACAATGGGGGAAACCCTGTTGCCGGGCACCGAGATCGCAGCCGCCCTGACGACGCTGCTCGCGCTTCCCGAGATCGACGTGATTGGCCTGAATTGTTCGGTTGGCCCCGACCTGCTGGTGTCCGCCGTCCAGACGCTCAGCCGGCAGAGCGACAAGCCGATTAGTGTTCTGCCGAATGCCGGCCTGCCGCTGAAGCGCGGTGACGACGAGTACTTCCCGCTCCGGCCACAGGAGTTGGCCGACTGGCACGAGCGGTTCGTCACGGAGTACGGCGTCAACATCGTCGGCGGCTGCTGCGGCACCACGCCGGAACACCTACGGGCGGTCGTCGAGCGGGTCGGCGGCAAGAAACCCGGTCCGCGCGCGCCGAAGGTCGTCCCGGCCGTCTCCAGCCTGTTCACCACGGCGGACCTGCAGCAGGACCCGCGGCCGCTCATCATCGGCGAGCGGACCAACACCAACGGGTCGCGGAAGTTCAAGCAACTGCTCCAAAGCGAGGACTGGCACGGGCTGGTCGAGATGGGCCAGGAGCAGGAGCGGGAGGGGGCGCACGTCATCGACGTTTGCACCGCCTACGTCGGCCGCGACGAGGTCCGCGACATGACCGAGGTGCTGCGGCGGTTCAACGCCGTCATCACCCGGCCGCTGATGATCGACTCGACCGAGGTGCCGGTGATCGAGGCGGCGCTGAAACTCGTCAGCGGCAAGCCGATCATCAACTCGGTCAACCTCGAAGAGGGCCGGCACAAGTTCGACAAGATCGTCGGCTTGGCCCGCAAGTACGGGGCCGCCCTGGTGTGCGGCTGCATCGACGAGCGGGGCATGGCCCGGACGGCGCAGCATAAGTTCGAAGTGGCCGAGCGCATCTACCAGATCTGCACCGAGGAGTACGGTTTTCCGCCGACGGACCTGCTCTTCGACCCGCTGGTACTGCCCGTCAGCACCGGCCAGGCGGAGGAGCGGCGCAACGGCCTGGAAACCCTGGAAGGCATCCGCCGGATCAAGCAGTTGCCCGGGGCGCTGACGACGGTCGGCCTGTCGAACGTCAGCTTTGGCCTGAGCCCCTACGCCCGGCAGGTGGTCAACAGCGTCTTCCTGCACTACGGCATCGAGTTCGGCCTGGACTCGGCCATCCTGCACGCGGCGAAGATCCTGCCGCTGGACCGGATCGACGAGACGGGCCGCGAGCTCGCCCGCCGGCTCTTATTCGCGGAGTACGACCAGGGCGATCCGCTCCAGCAGTTGATCGAGCACTACGCCGACAAGAAGGCGGAAGCGAAGTCCTCCGCCGGCCTGGGCGAGACGGTCGAGGAGCGGCTCAAGCAGGCGGTCATTCAGGGCCGCCGCGAGACGCTGATCGCCGACCTGGACGCCGCCCGCGAGCGGTACTCGCCGATCGACGTCATCAACAAGATTCTGCTCGACGGCATGAAGGTGGTCGGCGACCTGTTCGGCTCCGGCCGGATGCAGTTGCCGTTCGTGTTGCAGTCGGCGGAGGTGATGAAGGCGGCCGTGGCCCACCTCGAGCAATTCATGGAAAAGGTCGAGGGCGCTGAGAAGGGCCGGATTGTCCTGGCGACGG
>DASXAN010001160.1:0-5830 GCA_036406755.1 Gemmataceae bacterium | reverse complement strand
CCGTACCCGACCCCGACCGTCAGGAGCAACGCGGCGGCGATCCCGGCGTAGCGGTACGCCCGCCGCCGCAGCACCGACCCCCGCTGGGCCGACAGCTTCGCTACCAGCCGGTCCCGCAGCCCCGGCGGGACCGGGACGTTCTGCATGGCGACGGCCAGAGCGGCGTCGAACCGGGCGGACCGGTCGGCATCGACGGCGCACCCCGGGCAGCCGGCCAGGTGCCGGTCGAGGTCGGCGTTGACCTCGGGGGCCAGCTCGTCGGCCGTGTGCCGGCGGAGCCGCAGGTAGAATTGTGCGTCGCGGCACTCCATCCGAATCACCCTTCGCCGCCGGAAGCCTGCGGAGAGCCCGCGGGCTGGGCGGTCCCGTTCTCCGTTGGCCCGTTGGCCGGGGCCAGCCGGGTTCGCAGGTACGCCTTGGCCCGGGCCAGCCGCGACATCACCGTCCCGATCGGCAGTTCCATCTGCTCGGCGATGTCGCGGTAACTGAAGTCCTCGAAGTAGAACAGGATCACCGGCGTGCGGAACGCCTCTGGCAGGTCGTTCAGCGCCGCCTGGAGCTGGTCCGGGTCCACGTCCGGCGGCGGGTCGGGGTCCGGCCCCGGCAGGTCGCCGACCGCGTCCAGCGGCACCTTCTTGTGGTGCGCGTCGGTCCGGACGCGGTGCAGGTAGGCGTTCCGCAGGATGCTGAACAGCCACGGCTTGGCCCGGGCCGGGTCGCGGAGCTGGTGGAACCGCAGCTGGGCCTTGCAAAACGCCTCCTGAGTCAGGTCCTCGGCGTCGGCCGCGGACCCGGACAGGCGGAAGGCGTAGCGGAACAGCGGGTCGTAGTGGGCGTCCACGAGTTGCTGGACGCGCCGCCGGTTGCCGGGCCACTCCATGAGGCACCCACACTGACAGGCATGAGCCGCGGCCGGGGGTGTTTATTCCCGCCGCCGGGAATACGGATAGCGTATGGGTTGCAGACGATTCATGCCACGGCGTAACCCCATAGGGAGATTCGTCGGGCTTGGCGATGAATTTTGTGGGAATATGCGTGCGGCCGGCGCATCATACGCTCTGAGCCGCCGGTGAGTTGTCCCGGTGGCGCATCCCGTCGGACACCGTTTGCGAAAGGACGACAGTGATGAAGAAACTCCTGGCCGCGGCCGTCGTGTGCAGTCTGGCCGTCGTGGTCGGCTGCCAGAGCAGCAGCACGTCCGGCACCCACAAGGGCGGCACCACGAAGACGACGACGACGGAAACGAAGAAGGACACCTCCGCCGACAAGAAGGACGGCGAGACGAAGCCGGCCGAGCCCGCCAAGCCGGCCGAGCCGGCCAAGCCGGAAGGCGAGAAGAAGCCGTAAGGCGATCGACAACTCGTGACCTGACGCGCGCGGGTGCCCGGCCGGACGGGTGCCCGGATTCCATTAGTGGCACCCTCATCCCACGAAAGGACTGACCCGTGAAGAAGCTGCTCACGTTTGCGGTTCTGCTCGGCATCGTCGTGTCGATCGGCTGCGCCAGCAGCACGACCACCGGCGGCACGAAGGCGACGACGACGGCGGAGACGAAGAAGGACGCGAAGCCGTAACTCGTCGGCCCCGATGATCCGAGCGAGCCGGCCGCGCCGAGCGCGGCCGGCTCGCGGCATTTCCGACGCCCGCTTGTGGGAGAATCCCGATGCGCCGCTGGGTGACCTGCGTGCTGCTACTGACCGGTGTGGTCTTGGCCGCCGGCTGTAGCCGTGAGGGCGAAAAGGACAAGAACAAGGATCTCGACCGGCCGAAGCCGGCCGAGGCGGGCAAGGAGAAGTAGTGGGGGCCGGCCGGGCGGTAGGTCCGGCGACCCGAGCCGGACCTGAGCGGTGCCGCTCGGCTCGCGGCACCTATCTGTCCTTGCCGGGTTCGGCGGCCGGCTCCTCGCCGCGCTGGTAGATGGGCAGGAAGCGGTACTCGACGGTCAGGGCGAGGACGGCCATGGCCGTCGTGTAGTTCGGGCCGACGCGGCGGGCCTCGCCGTCGTTGCCGAACCACGACCCGTCCCCGCGCTGGGTGGGCAGGAGCAGGCCGTGCAGCCGGGCGCGGTACGCCGCCCAGTACGGGTCGCCGAGCTGGAACATTGCCTGCGAGCAGTAGTACAGCCCGTAGAAGCAGTGCGGCTGGTCGAACGACGGCGGGTTGCGGAGGACGTACGTCCCGGCCCGCAGCGACTCGCGGCAGCGGTGCAGGTCCTTGCCGCACAGCTCCAGTCCGAGGACGCCGGTGCCGGCACAGGGGACCGTCAGCGACCCGCGGACGGTGTAGGCGAACGTCCCGCGGGTCGCGTCGTAGCACCGCTTGACGTAGGCGACGGCCCGGTCGATGGCCGAGGCCGGCACGTCACAGCCGACGTTCTTGGCCGCCCGCAGGGCCAGCAGCTGCCAGCCGGTCACGCTCA
This sequence comes from Gemmataceae bacterium, assembly GCA_036406755.1. Classification (GTDB taxonomy): domain Bacteria; phylum Planctomycetota; class Planctomycetia; order Gemmatales; family Gemmataceae; genus DASXAN01. The sequence goes on along the minus strand of DASXAN010001160.1, from coordinate 3,411 downwards.
GGTCGGCGTCCCCGCCGTAGACGGTGTACCGCCAGCCGCCCGCGTGCGGCCCCTCCCGCCGCTGGGCCTTGAGGATCACGTCGACCGCCTTGGCCAGCGCCGTGCGGACGTCGTCGTCCAGGTCCGGCGGGCACATGCCGACGACCTCGGCCAGCATCAGGGTGCAGATGCCGTGGTGGTACATCTCGAAGTCGCCGTCGGTGGAAATCAGGCCGTTGCCCCGCTGGCGGCCCAGGACCCAGCGGACGCCGTCGGCGACGGCCTTGGCGTGCTCGCCCTCCGACGGGGTCTGGCCGGCCGACAGGAACGCCATGACGCACAAGCCGGTGACGCCGGCGCTTTTTTCGTTGCCGAACCCGAACGACTTCCAGCAGCCCTCGGCCGTCTGGCTACGGCGGAGGAAGGTGAGTGCCTTGGCGACCGTTCGATCCACCTTGTCGCGGTCGGGGACCGGGTCGGCGGCCGGCGAGCGGGGTTGCGGGAGCGCCCCGAGCGCTATGGCGCAGCCGAGCGCGATCGCAATCCGGCGGGCGGGCATGGCGGGCCTCACTTCTTGCCGTTGTTCTCGGCGATCTGCTCGAAGTAGAGCTTGATGACCCGGGCGTAGTCGTCGCCGTACTGGGCCTTCATCTCCTGCACGATCCGCGTCCGCAACTCGCCCGGCAGCTCGCCCCACTTCTTGCCGGCGTACTTCTGCAAGTCCTTGGGTAACTCCGCGGCGTTCGGGGCGCCGCGGGCGGGGGTGGCCGCCTCGGCCGGGCGGTCCGAACCCTCCCGCGGCCCCGTCGGTTCGCCCCGCTGGCCGACCTGCTTGGCCGCCTGCCGCAGCGCGTCGGCCGCCCGCTGCATCGACCCGCCGGCCTTTTGCGGCTGGCCCTGGCCGAGCTGGTTCTGGGCCTGGTTCATCTGACCCTGGGCGTTCTGAATCTGTTCGCCGGCCTGGGACGGCACGTCTTGCGTGCGGCCGTTGGGCGACGCCCGCCGCCGGCCCTGGTTGCTCGCCTGTGCCGCCTGCTCGGCCTGACCGGCGGCTTGGTCGAGCGCCTCGGCCGCCTGCTTGCGGGCCTGCTTCGCCTGACCGGGGTCGTCGCCCTGGGCCTGCTGCATGGCCTGTTCGCCCTGGCGGGCCGCCTGGGCCGCGCCGCGGGCGGACTGCTGCGCCTGGTCGTCGGCCATCTTCTCGGCCGACCGGTCGAGCGACTTCGCCAGCTCGGCCGCCTTGCGGGCCAGGTCCTGTTGCTGTTGGTTCGCCGCGGCCTGCTCGCCCTGTTCCGGGCGACCGGATGCCGCCGCCTGCCGGACCTGGTCCTGCAACGCCCGCTGCCGCTTCGCCAGGTCGCGGGCCTGGTTGACCTGACCCGGCGCGGGCATGCCGTCGGGCGGTTGCCGGTGCGGCTGGTCGGTCGCCGGAGATTGGGCCGCCTGCCGGGCGGCCCGCTCCAGGGCGTCGGCCGCCTGCTGCTGCCGCTGCTTCGCCTGGGCGGCGTCCTGGCCGGCCAGCGCCTGCTCGGCCTGCCGCATCGCCTCGCGGGCCTGTTGCACGGCCTTCGGGGCCTTGTCGGTTGGCAGGCGATCGGCTTCTTGGCGGAGTTGCTTCTGCTGGTCGGCCAACTGCTGCGTCTGTGCGGCGTCAGGCCGGAGGCCGGCGGCGTTGGTCTGGCGGGCCAGCTCACGCTGCCGCTGCGCCAGGTCCTCCGGCCGCGCGGGCTTGTCCTCGGCGGCTTGCGGCGGTTGCTTCATCTCGTCCGCCAGCCGGCGGAGGGCCCGGGCCGCGTCCTGCCGGGTCTGGGCATCGTCCGGCGACCGCTGCTGCCGCGCCAACGCCTCGGTCGCCTGCCGCTTGGCGTCGGCGGCCTTCTCGCCGGCCCGGACCTGGGCCGCCTCGCTGGCGATCTGGTTGGCCTGGCGACGCGCGTCGATCGGGTTGGCCGGCGGCTGCTGGGCGGCCGCCTCCTGCTTGCCGGCCAGGCGGTCGGCCCGCTGGGCCTCGGTTTCGCGGCCGACGAGCTGGTCGGCCAACTGGTCGAGCTTCTCGGCGGCGTCGCGCAGCTTCTGCTGCGTGGCCGGCTCAGTCGGCGTGTCGCGCAAGGCCGTGTTCGCCCGGATGGCGGCCTGGACCGCCTCGCCCTGTCGCACCGGCGCCTCGGTCGCCTTCAGTCCCTGCGCCTCGTGGGCGATCTTCTCCTGCCGCCGCTGGAGGTCGGCTCGGGCCGCCGGGTCGGCGGCGGCTTTCGCGGCGGCGTCGGCCAAGTCGCGCTCCCGCTTGGCCAGTTCGCGGGCCTTCTCGTCGGCCGGGGACTGGCCGGCCAGCGCCTCGGCCAACCGCTCCAGGGCGCGGCGGGCGTCCTGCTGGGACGCCGCCACGTCGGGGGAAGCGGGGTTCTGCAGGTCGTCCTCGGCGCGGGCGGCGGCCCGGGCGGCCCGGTCGCGGCGGGCCTCGTGGCCGGGGGCGTCGAGCTTGGACAGCTTCTCGGCGACGTCGGCTTGCTTGCGGGCGGCGTCGGCCCGCTCGTCGGCCGCCTTCTGGCGGTCGCCCTTCTCGGCGGCCCGGCCGGCCCTGTCCGCCTGCCGGCCGACCTCCTCCTGGGCCTCCCGCAACCTGGCGGCCTCCTCCCGCGCCTTCCGCAGCCGGTTGGCCGCGGTGGGCAAGTCATCGGCCAGGCGGTCCAGCGCCTCCTTTGCTTGGGCCATGCGGAAGTCGGCGTCGGCGTTGTCGCCGCGGTTCAGGGCGCGGGCGGCTTCGGCGGCCAGCTCGGCCGCCTGCTGGCGGTCGCGGCGGGCGGCGGCGTTGTCGTCGGGCACCCGCAGGTTGGTGACCGCCTTCTGGAGCGACTCCTGCTCGCGGCGGGCGAGCATCTTTTCGGCCGGGCGGTCGAGCCGCTTGCGGTTGGCTTCCTGCAACTCGGCGAGCTGGCGGGCTGCCTCACGCGGGTCCTTGGCGGCGTCGACGCCGCGCTGGAGGTCGTCAGCCAGCCGGTCCAGTTCACGGGCCGACTGGGCCTGCCGCTCCTGGGCGGCGTCGGCGTCACCGGAGCGGAGGTCGTCGGCGGCCCGGGCGGCAGGCCGGGCGTCCAGCGGGTCGGCCTTGGCCGTCTTCGCCGCCGACTCGGTCTGCCGGGCGAAGCGGTCGGCCTCCTTCGCCAATTCCTGCTGCTTGTGGGCCAAGTCGGCGAGCTTGGCCGCGTTCCGCTGCCGCTCGGCCTCGGCGAGTTTGGCGTCCAGATCGCGCTGGGCCTGGGCGAGCTTGCGGGCCTGGTCGGCGAGCTGGCGGGCCTCGTCCGAACGGGCGGCCTGGATCGCCTCGCGGAGCTTGTCGTCGTTCTCCGTCAGCTTCTTCAACTCGTCGGCGAGCTGTTCCTGCTCCTTCGCCAGCCGGTCGCGGTCTTCCGGTGTCTCGGCCTTGGCCGCCTC
>DASXAN010001159.1:0-2559 GCA_036406755.1 Gemmataceae bacterium | reverse complement strand
TTCACAGGCCGCTCCGGCGCGCCGCCAGACGGCTTCCACCAGGGCCGCGTCCATTCATCACCGAGGGGTGGCCGGTCGCCGCAGTGACTTCCGCGCCTTCGACTGGAGCACGGCTAGCAGGTGGCCGACGTTGACGAAGTTGTCCAGCTCGTCCCGCTCGGCCGCCGACAGCCGGCCGTCCTGGTTCCGCACGGCCAGGTCGTGCATCCGTGCCTTGTCCTCGGGGCGGAATTCGAGCGAGAGCAAGTACCGGGCCAAGTCCGGCGTCAGGTCGCCCTGATCCACCTTGATCAGTCGCCCGAAAATCGCGGCCTCGCTCGTGGTCGCCACCGCCGACATACTGCGTCCCTCTAGTATCCTGCCGGAAGTCTACCGCGCGGGGCCGCGGGCGGACAACGGGCGTTGGCCGGTCGTTGTCGTTGCCCCGCCGCCGGCCGGGTGCTAACCTTGGGGTCGTCTCGCCCGACCCGCACCCCGGAGGCCCGGCCCCGTGTCCGCCGAACCGATTGTCATCCTCGGCGGCGGGTTCGCCGGCGTGTACGCCGCCCGCCACCTCGAACGCCACCTCCACGCCGGCCACGACATCATCCTCTTCAGCCAGGAAAACCACCTCGTCTTCACGCCGCTGCTCGGCAACGTCGTCGGCTCGTCGATCAACCCGATGCACGTCGTCTGGCCGGTCCGGCAGATGCTCCGCCGGGCCACCTGCCGCACCGCCGCCGTTGTCGCCGTCGATTTGCCGGCCCGCGAAGTCCACTACCGCACCCCGGCCAACCAGCTCGCCCGCCAGCCGTTCGGCCACCTCGTGCTCGCCTGCGGCAACGTCGTCAAGCTCGACATCATTCCCGGCATGGCGGCCCACGGCTGGCCGCTCAAGACCATGGGCGACGCCCTGGTGTTGCGCAACCACCTGATCGGCCTCTTGGAGAAGGCCCAGGTCGAGCCGGACCCGGACCGCCGGCGGCAGCTGCTGTCCGTGGTCGTGGTCGGCGGCGGGTTCAGCGGCGTCGAGGTGGCCGGGGAGATCGCCGACCTGCTGAAAGAAAGCGCCCGGTTCTACTCCGACGTGCCCATTGGCGACGTGCGGGTGACGCTGCTGCACCGCGGCGACCGCATCCTGCCGGAGCTGCCGCCGACGCTCGGCGAGTTCGCCCGGCTTAAGATGCAAGCCCGGGGCATCGACATCCGGCTGAAGTCCGAGGCCGCGGCCGTGACGGAATGGGGCGTCCGCCTCAAGGCCGGCGACGAAGTGCCGGCCGCGACGGTGGTGTGCACGATCGGCACGACCGCTAACCCACTACTGACCGCGGCCGGGCTGCCGATGGAGAAAGGGCGGGTCAAGGCCGGGTCCGACTTCCGCGTCCAGGGATTCGAGAACGTCTGGGCGCTGGGGGACTGCGCGGCCGTGCCGAACGCCCACGACGGCCAGCTGTGCCCGCCGACGGCCCAGTTCGCGACCCGGCAGGCGCGGGCGCTCGCTCGCAACCTGGCGGCCGCCACCGCCGGCAAGCCGGCCGAGCCGTTCCGGTTCAAGCCGCTGGGGGCGTTCGCGTCGATCGGCAACCGGCGGGCGGTCGGGCAGGTGTTCGGGCTGCGGTTCTCGGGGCTGCCGGCGTGGTTTTTGTGGCGGGGCATCTACCTGAGCAAGATGCCAACGCTGGCCCGGAAGGTGCAGATCGCCTTCGACTGGGGCTGGCAGATCTTCTTCCCGCGAGACATCGTGCAGCTGAACCTGTGGCAGACGGAGCGGCTCAACCACGCCCACTACGAGACGGGGCAGTACGTCTTCCACCGCGGCGACCCGGGCGACAAGTTCTACCTGATCGAGCACGGCAAGGCCGGCGTGTACTTGGCCGACGCCGGCCCGCCGGTGGCCGTGCTCGGCGAGGGCGACCACTTCGGCGAGGGGGCTCTGCTGAGCGGGTCGCCGCGGTCGGCGCACGTCCGGGCGGAGGAGCCGCTGGACGTACTCGTGTTGAGCCAGCAGTCGTTCGCCCAGCTGACGCACCATTGCCGGGTGCTAAGGACGGTGGTGGAGCGGGTGTGGCGGCAGCGGGAGCGGCACGACCGGCAGATCACGGGCGGGCCGCCGGCCGCGGCTGGCGTTGCCGCGAATGCGCCGGGCCGGTAAGCTGAGCCGCCCGGAAGGAAATCCCAAAACCCAAATCCCAAGTCTCAAACCGGGCTTTTTGGAACTTGGGTTTTGGGATTTGGAATTTGACGCCAGGAGGGCGGCTATGGCGGTGACGTGGTGGCAGAAGCTGCGGCGGCGGGTGACGAAGGTCGGCGAACAGTTGGCCGGGCCGCTGTTCGCGTTCGACGACCGCGGCCCTGGCGTGACGGCGTGGCGGTCGGCCGGGTGGTGGTTGCGGGCGGAGTCGCGGCCGGTGCGGGCCGGGATCGCGGCGGCGGCCAAGCCGGTGCCGGCGCTGCTGACGGCGTGGACGTTTCCGGCGCCGCCGGTGCCGGAGCCGGTCGAGGAGCCGCTGCCCCGCGGCGACGAGCGGATCGCGCTGCTGCGCGAGTGGGCGTCGGCGTGCGCGGCGTGACGTTTCGCCG
>DASXAN010001158.1:0-8519 GCA_036406755.1 Gemmataceae bacterium | reverse complement strand
CGGCTCGTCACCGGGCGGGGGGGCGTCCGTGCCCGTGGCCAGTAGCCGATCCCACAGCGCCCCGCCCAGCAGGGCGACGACCAGGGAGCCGGCGGCGAAGCAGACGATGACGAGCGGTTCGGAGAGGGTCAGGCCGTACAGCAGCGACAGCGGGTTGATGTGCGGCGCGGCCAGGACGAAGGCCAGGATGGTGCCGCCGGGGACGCCGGCCCGCCGCAGCTCCCGGGCGATGGGGATGACGCCCAGCGAGCAGACCGGCAGCACCGTGCCGACGGCCCAGGCCCGCAGCAGCCCGCACCAGCCGGCCCCGCCGAACAGCCGGCGCGTGCCGGCCGCGCCGAGCATCCGCCGCAGGACGCCGGCGACGAGCAGCCCGCACAGGAGGGTCGTCGAGGCTTCGACGGCCAGTTGCCCGGTCCGCAGCGCGGCGCCCCACAAGACGGTCGAGAGCATGGCGCGGAGACTCCGTGTTCGTCGCCGCCGGCCCGGTCAGACCGGGACCGGGGCGGACTCCAGGATCTGTCTGAGGACGTTGGCCGCCGCGTCCGGGGCCGATCCCAGGCGCACGCCGAGGACCGGCCCGGCGACCTGCTGCACGTCGTCGGGCGTCACGAACGGCCGCTCGCGGAGGAATGCCCACGCCTGGGCGACCCGCTGCCAGATGAGCAGGCCGCGCGGGCTCAGTCCCAGCGTCACCTGCGGGTGCGACCGGGTGGCCCGGCCCAGGTCCACCAGGTAGGCGCGGACGTTCGGGCCAACGGCGACCCGGGCGACGCGCTCCTGCAGCGCGGCCAGTTGGCCGTGGTCCAGAACCGCCTCCCCGTCCCCCGCCGCGTCCTCATCGCCCACGGCGGCTTCCAGCAGTCCCAGCTCGTCGTCCCGCTCCGGGTAGCCGATGGAGAGCTTCATGGCGAAGCGGTCGAGCTGGGCCTCGGGCAGCGGGTAGGTGCCGTGGTGCTCGACGGGGTTCTGGGTGGCGATCACGAAAAAGCCCGGCGCCAGGGCGCGCCGCACGCTATCGACCGTGACCTGCCGCTCGGCCATCGCCTCCAGCAGGGCCGACTGCGTGCGCGGCGTGGTACGGTTGACCTCGTCGGCCAGGAGCACGTCGGCGAAGACCGGGCCGGGCAGGAAATCGAACTCGCGGGTCTTCTGGTTGAAGACGCTGAAACCCGTGATGTCGCCGGGCAGCAGGTCCGGCGTGCATTGCACGCGCGCGAACCGGCCGCCGACGACCCGCGCGAGTGCCTTCGCCAGCGTCGTCTTGCCCAGGCCGGGCAGGTCCTCCAGCAGCAGGTGCCCGCGGGCGAGCAGGCACGCCAACACTTGTTCGACGACGGCCGACTTACCGCGCAGCGCGTGATTCAGCGCACACCGCAGCGCGGCGATCCGGGCGACGTGCGCCTGCGGCGGGGCCGGCATCTGGGCGTTCGAGGCGATGGTCACGGTCAATCTCCGGTCCGGGCGCCAGCGGCGACGGCCGTGCGCCAGCGCGGCAAAGTCCAGGTGTCGAGTGCGCAGCGGCACACGCCCCGCACGTCGTCCTCGCCCCACGGCGCGGCGAGGTCGGGCGCGTACGTCGCCCACTCGGCCATGCGGGTCAACCGGTCGAGGCCGGCGTCGTTCGCGATCGGCTCCGGCAGGGCCGTCCGGAGCCAGGACGGGACCGTCTGGGACGCTGGCCTTGGCCGCCCGGCCCAGCGGCCGCGCCACTCCAAGAGCCGCAGCGCCCGCCGCGCGCACTGCTGCCACGTCCGGCCCGGGAACCAGCGCCAAGCCGTTACGGCGGCGGCGTCGAGCAAGGCCCGCCGCCGCCACCACAGCCCACCGAGCGCGAGCGCGGCCAGGCCCAACTCCGCGGCGTGCCGCCAGACCCACTGGACGGCCGCAAGCACCCGGTCTGCCAGCGACGGGCTCGGTCCCAGCACCTCGTAGCCGGGCGTCGGCTCGACGACCAGCCAGTCGCCGCCGGGCAGTAAGACCTCGGCCCAGAAGTGCAGGTCTTCCTTGACCACCGGGGTGTGCTTGGTCTCCGCGTCGTAGTGGTCCGGGCGGACGTAGAACCCGCTGACGGCGCGGGTCGGGTACCCCAGGACGCGGAGCAGGACGGCGGCGGCGGTGGCGAACTGGTAGTCCGGCCCTCGCCGGGCGGTCAGCAGGAAGTGGCCGAGCGGGTCGGCGCAGTCTGGGGGAGCGCCATGCGCCGGGTCGAAGGTGTACTCGGATCGCAGCCGGTCCACGACGGCGCTGATCTGCGGCCAGCCGCGCGGCAGCCCGCCCGCCCACGACCGGGCTAGGGCGGCGACCCCGGGATTCAATCCGGGCGGGACGGTGCCGTACCCCAGCCGCCCGCCCAGCGGGCACGACGGGAACTCGACCCGGCCGAGCAACCGAGGATCGACCGTGCGGCACTCGGTCTCGACCACGACGCCGGACGGCGCCGTCCGCCGGGCGAACGTCAGGACGCGGTCCTGGCCCCAGGCGAAGAAGTCTTCGCGGTCCACGCGCCCGACCCGGAAGCGCGTCACGTGCGGCGGGGTCGGGATCAGCGACCCCTCGGGGGCGGTCAGTTTGAACTGGTGGGCTTCCGGCCCGGCGAAGACCGGCGGCGGCGTCCGCTCCCGCACCGCCATCCAGCAACTGCCCCGCTCCTTCTCCACCGCCGAGACGTGGGGGTTCGGCGGCGCCTCGTGCCAGGCCACGCCGTCGAAGGCGTCGAAGGCCGCCGCCCGGACGTGTAGCGGCGTCCGGCCCTGCACCTCGAACACGGCCCGCGCCGACCGGCTCGACGGGTCGCGGGGCGCTCGGGGGCTCTTCCGGGTGGTCGGGAACTCGCGGTTCGGCCGGAGGTTGTCGGCGGGCCGCTTCGCCGCCTCCAACACCTTCGTGGACTGATCGAGGGCGATGGCCCGCTCCTGCTCCCGGGGCTTGAACGGCTCGCCGTATCGCTCGTTGAACATGTCGTAGAGGCTGGGCAGCGGCGAATCGAGGAACGTGTCGGTCTTGGTCATCCCCGTGCTCTTGGGGTTGCCTCCGCTCACCTCGTCGTCGCCGTCGTTGACGCCCCCGCGGGCGAACGGGTCGTAGCCGCCGGTGCCGCCGGACGTCGGCAGCCACTCGCCCAGCGTCCGCGCCAGCCGCTGCGGCCCGACGGCCACCAGCCCCACGACGGCCCCGACCGCCCCCACGGCCACGGCTACCGCGACCCAGGGCAACCGCTCCCGATCCGGCCGCACCTCGACGGCGACCTCCCGTTCGGTGGCGACGAACACGCCCGTCAGGCCGGTCCAGTAGACGAGCGTCAGCCAGACGCTGCCGGCGGCCGTGTACAGGGCGAGGACCGTGAGCACCGCCGGGTGGTTGGTCATGGCGGCGGCGAAGAGCGTCAGGAACAGGCTGACCACGCAGGCCAGCCGCCGGCACAGCAGCCACCCGCCGCACGCGGCCAGCCCGAGGCCGAGGTTTCGCAGGGCGAAGACCATCCGCAGCTCGAGCGGGTAGCCGTCGCCGGTCCAGTTCCGCCGCAGCGGCTCGACCACGAACGGCGCCGCCGCCAGCCCGCCCAGGAGCAGCACCACGAGCTGGGGCGGGGCACGGCGCGGATCGGACGGCGCGGGGACGAGCCGGCCGAGGCCGGCGGCGATGCCGACCCAGACCGCAGCCAGGCCCAGGCTCTCGGCCACCGCCCGGCTGTCGACGGCCGCGATCTCGACGGCCGCCGCCGTCAGGGCGAGCAGCACGAACGTGACCCGGCGGACCAGCCGCGATCGTTCAGGAGCCATGCCGGGCCTCCCGCCAGCCGCCCCGCAGGCGGGCCGGGATCTGATCCGCCGCGTCGATCCACAGCCACGGCCGCACGCCCGGCGGCTGCTGCGGCACCCCGTTCGGCGGTTCAGCGAACGCTCCGGCCCGTAGCACGACCCAGCGCCGGTCGTCCGTCTCGCACGCCTCGCACCCGTGGTGCACATGGGTGCGGTCGGTCGTGACGATGACTTGCAGCCCGTCGCGGAATGCCCGGCACTTCGGGCAGGCCAACACCTCGGCCAGCGGCCGATCGAGGTGGTCCGGCAACGCGGCCAATGCGTCGAGGATCGCGTGCAACTGCCGGTGCCCGGACGAGGGCGCCAGGTCGTGGCCGCCCCACGCCAATCCCACCTGGGCCCCGTCCTCCAGCCAGCCCTTGGCCAGGCTCGCCGCGACGCGGATCGCCCACTCGCGGGAACTGTCGGGCCCGGAGCCGGCGTGGACGCGGGGGTCGGCGTCGAGGACGACTTGGATCACCGGGCGGGCGTTCGACTGGAGTTCGCAGACGACGAGCCGGTCGTGCTTGGCGGTCTGGCCCCAGTGGATGCGGCGCGGCGAATCGCCCCGGCGGTACGGCCGCACGCCGAGCACGTCGCCGGTCGAACCGACTTTGTTGCGGGAGACGTTGCCCTCGACCTGCCGGTCGCCGCTCACGGGTGGGACCGGCCCGGCCGGCAGCGTGCGCGGCCACACGACCAGCCGCGCCTCGACCGCCAGCCGCCGGCTCTTCTCCCATAACCCGAACGGGAACGCGGTGGACAGGCGCGGGGCGGTGGTCGGATAAACGCCCCGGCACGGCGGCCGGAATGGCCACCGGCACACCGCGGTCCGCCGCCGGGGCGCGGACGCCACTGCCGCCACCGGCCCGGAGGCCCCGCCGCCGAACCCGTCCCACACGGCCAGACCCCACGCCGCCCACGGGATCCGGTTGCGGAGCGTCAGCCGGACCTCCACCACGTCCCCCTCGGTGGCCCGCGCGCGGTCGAACGCGACGGTACCGGCCAGCCCCCGCAGGGACAGCCACGGCCAGGCCACGCCGAGGGCCACCACGGCCAGGACGCCGCCGCACAGGGCGAACCCCTGGGCGTGCAGGAACAGCCCGCACAGGAGCGAGGCGAGCGCCGCCAGGAGCAGGACGCCGAGCGGGTTGCAGACGAGCCGCCGGACCCGCGCGCTGAACCCGGGGAAGAAGTCGTGGGTCGCCAGCGCCCGGAGTCGCTCGCCGAGGAGGTTCGGCGCTGCCGGACTTCGACGGCTAGGTCGGTCCATAGGAACACCCGTGCTCAGGTCGCAAGCGTCCCTGACGTTCGGGGGAGTCATCAATTCACCCATCCTCGACCGTCTCCATGACCCGCACCTCGGCCGCCGTGGCGGACGTGAACGCTCGTGCGGAGCGCCGGCGGGCGCTGCCGACGCCGGGGACCAGGCAGCGAATGCCGACGTACAGCAGGAACGAGATCGTCGTGATGAAGAAGCTGGGGGGGTAGTACGGCGGGAAGCACGCCGCCGTCAGCCCGGCCCACACCGAGACGGCCGCCAGCCCCACCGACCAGGCCACGCCCAGCGCCGGCCGCGCCGTCAGGTGCTGGGCGGCAGCGGCCGGCGTCACTAGCAGCGAGAAGATGAGCAGGATGCCGACGACTTGCACCGCCTGGGCCACCGTCCACGCCAGCAGCACCATGAAGACCACGCCGAGCAGACGCACCGGGACGCCCCGCACGGCGGCGACTTCCGGGTCGACCGAGGCGAAGAGCAGCGGGCGGTAGATGACCGCCATCGTCGCCAGGCTGACGGTGGCGAACACGCAGGAGACGCCGACCGTGCGGTCCGAGACCGCCAGGATGTCGCCGAAGAGGATGTTCGTCGCCATGCTGGACAACTTGGTCGACAGGTAGAGGAACAGCAGGCCCAACCCCATCGTAAAGGCCAGCGTGGTCCCGATGGCCGCGTCCCGCCCGCGCAGCCTGTCGCCCAGCAGGCCCATGACGATCCCGGTCGCCACGGTGAACAGCAGCGTGCCCAGGACCAGGTCGGCCCCGACCAGGACGGCGGCGGTGGCCCCGGTGAAGCCGACGTGGGCCAGGGCGTGGCTGGCGAAGGAGAGCCGCCGCAGGACGACGAAGTAGCCGACCACCCCGGCGCACACCGCCGCCAGCGTGGCGGCCAGGTAGGCGTTGCGCACGAACGGTTCAAGGAAGATGCCCATCGCGCCTCCGGTGGGTTGCCCCGTGGATGAGGCGGCCGCCGTCGTGCGTCCGGCAGACCTGGACCGGCGTGCCGAACAGGTGCGTCAGCAGTTCGGGCTGGACCACGTCGTCCACGCCGCCGCAAACGGGGCAGCGGTTCAGGAAGTACAGCACCCGGTCCACGACGGGCAGCACGGGGTTGAGGTCGTGGCTGACGAATAACACGGCGACTCCCTGGCGGCGGCGCAGGCCGTCCACCAGCGACACGATCTCGTGCTGGCTGCGGAGGTCGAGGCTGGCCAGCGGCTCGTCCAGCAGCAGGAGCTTGAGTTCCGGCGACAGGACCTGGGCGATGAGCAGGCGCTGCTGTTCGCCGCCGGAGAGCACGCCCATCGCCTCGTCGGCGAACTCCCGGGCGTTGACCGCCTCCAGCGCCCAGTCGGCCTGCCGCCGCGCCGCGGCCGACGGGCGGCCGAACCCCCACCTTTTGCCCTCGATCCCCAGCAGCACGAGGTCGCGACCGCGGACCGCCAAGCCGGACGTCAGCTCCCGGTGCTGCGGGACCAGGCCGACCGCGCGGTTGCCGAGGCGCGGCGGGCCGCCGAGCACCCGGACTTCGCCCGCGGCGGCGCGCACCTGTCCGAGGATCATCCGAAGGAGCGTGCTCTTGCCGCAGCCGTTCTGCCCGACCACGGCGATGAACTCTCCGGGCCGGACCTCGAAGGTGGCGTGTTGCCAGATCGTCCTCCCGCCGAGCGCGGCCGCCGCATCCCGGAGGCACAGGACGGGCGGCGGGTCGCAGTCCGCCGCGCGGCCGGCCGGCTTGGCCTCACCGGCCTGTCGAGGAAGCAAGCGCATCTTCTAACGCCTTGAGTTGTGAGATCTGCCAGGCCTCGAAGGTGGCGTCCACCGGGGCCAGCGTTTCGGACACGCCCACGACGGGGACGCCCGCCTTTTCGGCCATCTCCCGGAGCTGTGAAGTAAGGTTACCGTTCGTCTGATTGTTGTAGATCAAGGTCTTGATCTTCTTCTCCTTGATCTGCCTTTGAAACAGCGACACGTCCTGCACCGAGGGGGTCGCGTCCTCCGCCACCGCGTTCATCAGACCGGGCGGCGAAATGAGGTCCAGCCCGGTCGCCCGCGCCATCGGCACAAAGACGGATTCCGTCGCGCCGACCGGGGTCCCGGCGAACCGCTTGCGGATGCGGGCAACGGCCTCGTGGTAGGGGGCGAGGCGGCCCGTGTAGTCCCTGGCGCGGGCGTCGAAATACTCCGACCCGGCGGGGTTCAGTTCCTTCAGCGCCGCAGTGATCGCGGCGCAGAGCCGATCGACGGCGTCGGGGTCGTACCAGACGTGGGGGTTGTCGCCGGGCTTCAGACCCAGCACGTGGCCGGCGTTCACGACCTTCGGCTTGCGGACGACGGTTTCCAGGATCTTGTCGGAAAAGTCGTCGTAGCCCAGCCCATTCTCGATGACGAGTTGGGCGGCCTGATAATCGTGGACGACCCGATAATTCGTTTGGTACTCGTGGGGGTCGGCGTCCGGGTTGGTGATGACGCTCTTGATGCGCACGCCCCGGCCGCCGAGCCGCGAGACGAGGCTCCCGTACTGATTCTCCACCGCAATGACGTGAACCACCGGGCCGGGACACGAGGGGGGGCCGTCGCCGACGGACCAGGAGGGGTCGTCGGCCGGCCCACCGCCGGAGCGGCAGCCGCCGCAGGCGCACGTCAGGAACAGGCTCAGAATGAGGGCCGGAACACGCCTTCGCGGGGCGAACCCGCTCGCGGCGCTGGCCGCCTTTCTCGTTGCGTTCATCCCGTTGCTCCTCAAGTCAGAATGCCGGCGAGTTCGCATCACACCGTAGCGGTGTGAGGAGTAGCGTTTGCCGCCGTTGCATGTGGGACCAAGCGGCCACTTCCTTCCGGTCAAGGTTGTCGATGGCAGGGCGCGGAGGCATCGCTCGTAAGACCGGACCCTTCCGAGTCGCGTGCCCGTCGGGGCGGCAGCGAACCGCCCGCGCGTCGCGGCCCGCCGCGCCGTCTTGTCCCCGACCGTTGACCCGTGGCTATCTCTTCTTGGGCGGCGCGGCCTTCGGCGCGAATTTCGGATCGATGCGCGACAGAGCGACACCGGCGGCCTGACGGACCCGGGCGTCGTGGTCGCGCTGTGCCTCTTGGAGCGCGGGGATGGCGTCCTTGGCTTGGTCCCCGAACCCACCCAGCCCGATGGCGGCGCTCAAGCGGACATCCACGGCCCTGTTCTTCAGGGCCCCGATCAACGCCGGAATGACCTTCGCCGCGTCCGCCCTGTGCTCCGGCAATAGGCGAACCGCAATCAGCCGGTCGCGCTCTTGAGGCGCGTTCAGATCGCCGATCAGCTCGTCGGTCGACTTTTGCTTGCCGCAGCCGCCGCACGCCAGCAGGCCGAGCAACACGACAAAACCGGTCCGCATCCGCATGGCTCATGTCCTCGAACGTGCAAATCGTCAACAACCAAGGGTCAGGCCAAGAGTCGTTGACTATGGA
>DASXAN010001157.1:0-4243 GCA_036406755.1 Gemmataceae bacterium | reverse complement strand
CTTCTGACTTCTGGCCTCTGACTTCTGACCTCTGACTTCCGACGCCTGATTTCTTACTTGCGGAGGCCGAGACTCTGAATCAGGGTCAGGTAGCGGGCCCGGTCCTTGTCGCGGAGGTAGCCGAGCAGGCTGGAGCGCTTGCTGACCATCTTCAGGAGGCCCCGCCGGCTGGCGTGGTCCTTCTTGTGCAGCTTGAAGTGCTCGTTGAGCTCGTTGATCCGCGCGGTGAGCAGCGCCACCTGGACTTCGGGCGAGCCGGTGTCGGCGTCGCCCCGCTTGTACTGGCCGATGATTTCCGTCTTGCGGTCCTTGGTGATGCTCATCGCGCCCTCGCGACCCCCGCCGCCGTGCCCTCCTGCCGGATGACACGAAATACGCCTCAGTGATAGTGAGGGAAGTGTACAGGCCGGGCGGCGGATGACAAGGGGGGAAGGGGGGTCGCCGCGACGCGGTCCATTTAGCCCCCGGTCATTGACCGGGGGCTAATTGCGCGCTCCGCTCCGCAAAGCCTCCGCGTCGCGGCTAACCCGTCCGGCGGCGCCACCAGAGGCCGCCGGCGGCCGCTCCGCACGTCAGCAGGATGAACGCCGGCTCCGGGACCGGGGACGGCTGGAACGCCACCGTCACCGCCCCGCCGTTGCCGACCGTCACCACCGGCGTCGAGGCGAACGACCCGGTAAAGCTGAACAGGTTGCTGACGTCCGTGCCGGGGGCGATCGGCCCGCCGGAGCCGTTCACCCCGCCGGCGAACGTGCCCAGCGTGTACGTCACCGCCGGCGGCGTTGACGTCGGGGAGTTGACCGGCACGAGGTTCAGGGTGAACGTGCCCGGGTTCAGCCCGGACAGGTCGAGCGGCCCGGCGCTGGTGATGGTGTCGTTGTCCGTGCCCGCCAACGGCGTCCCGCCGGCGAAGGTGGCCGGGTCGCCCTTGTACTCGAACAGGTACGACCCGTTCGGCTGCCAGGACATGCCGCCGACGGTCAGCGTGCCGATGCTGTTGCCCGGGGACACCGTCCCGCCCTGCTGGGCGGCCACCGTGCTGCTGACCGTGACCGTCCCGGCGATGAACCCGTTGCCGCCGAGCGTGCCGCCGCTGCCGACCGCCCCGGTGCCGGTGACGGTCACCGGCCCGGTCCCGGTGGCCGACGTGCCGGACGCGTTGTTCACCCGCAGGGTGCCGCCGGTGACCGACGTCCCGCCGGTGTAGGTGTTCGCCGCGGTGAGGTTGAGGGTGCCGGCCCCGGCCTTGGTCAGGCCGCCGGCCCCGCCGTTGCCGATCGGGTTGGCGAACGTGACGCTGTTGCCGTTGGTGTCGATGGTCGCGCCGCCGGGCATGTTGAACGGCCGGACCGACACGTCCGCCCCGCCGGAGCCGGCGGCGAACCGCAGCGCCCCGCCGTCGAACGTGAGCGGGCCGGTGCCGAGGTTGTTGACCGCCGAGATTTCCACGATCCCCGAGTTGAAGTTGACGCCGCCGCTGAACGTGTTGTTCCCGCCCAGGGCCAGGACGCTGGTGCCGGTGCTGGTGGCGTTCTCGCTGTTGATCTTGGTGATCGAGTGCGGCCCGCCCGTCTCGCCGATCGGGCCCAGCAGCGCGGCGGTGCCGGTGCTGTTGGCGTTGATCGAGGTCGCCGTCAGGTCGCCGTTGAGCGTGATCGGGCTGGTGGCGGCCGAGATCGCGTTATTGTTCGGGCCGACTTTGACGGCGCCGTTGAGCGTGATCGGCCGGGCGAGCGTGCCGGTGAAGCCGAAGAACGACCAGGTCGTGCCGGCGTTGAAGGTGACGGTGCCGGTGCCGGCCGGGACGTTGGTGCTCGTCTCGAAGCTGAGCGTCCCGCCGTTGACGACGACGTTGCCGTCGGTCACGTCCACCCCGACCAGGGGGAAGAAGAAGGAGCCGTTCTTGGTGAGCGTGTGCCCCGCCAGGTCGAGCTGGGCGGTGTTGGCGTTGTTGACCTGGCCGGCCCGGATGTCGAACCGGTTGGCCCCGCCGACCGAGGCGTCGGCGCTGAGCCGGACCCGCTGCAGGGCGTTCTGCTGGTTGACGGCGGCGCTGTTGGTGATCGCCCCGGTGGTGCCGTCGCCGTCGCCGGCGACGACGAACTGCTTCTGGCCGAAGTTCAGGGCGTTGGCCGTGCCGCCGGCGCCGAGGTCGAGGATGCCGCCGGCGGCGACCGTCACCGCGCCGCCGGGGACCGCCCCGAGCGACGCGGAGTTCGTCACCCGCAGCGTGCCGGCCGAGATGTTGGTCGGGCCGTTGTACGTGTTGGCGCCCGAGGGCACGAGCGTCCCGGCGCCGGTCTTGGTCAGCGCGTCGGTCGCCCCGGCGCCGCTGACGACGCCGGAGACGGTCAGGGTGGCGGAGGCCGACACGTCGAACGTGCCGCCGCCGGCGGCCAGGGTGACGGCCCGCGTCGCCCCGAGGTCGAGGCTGGCCGTGGCCCGCAGGGTGCCGCCGGCCAGCGTCAGGGTGTTGTTGGCCGCGCCCAGGTTGTCGGCGCTGCTGACGCTCACGATCCCGTTGGTGACCGAGACGGGGCCGGTGAAGGTGTTGTGCGTGCCGATGACCAGCGTGCCGGTGCCGTCGCTGGTCATCGACAGGCCGGTGTTGCCGGCGATCGCGCCGGAGCCGCCGTCGGCGAACGTGTAGGTGGTGCCGCCGGTGTTGGCCACGGTGACCGACCCCGGGGTGACCGTGCCGGTGACGTTGACCGTGAAGGTGGTGGCCGTGTTGTCGAACCGGACGAAGTCGCCGTCGTAGTAGTGGGTGGCGTCGGCGACCGGGTCGGCCGTGGTCCAGTTGGCGTCGAGCCGGGTGTTCTCCCAGCGGTTCGGGTTGGTGGCGGCGCCGCCGACCCACCGCATGTTGGCCGGCCCGCCGGTGACGTCCAGCTTCAGGCTGTTGGCGGCCAGGGCGGCCGCGTCGATCGCGTAGTTCGTCCGCCCGATCGAGGTCAGCGGCCCGGCGGTCAGGCCGGTGATGCCGCCGGTCGAAGCCAGGATCGTGTAGGACGGGCTGGTCGGCGCGCCGAGCTGGGCGACGCTCAGAGAGCTGTTGCCGGCGAAGCTGGCGGTGCCCGTGACGGTCGTGATCTGGTCGGCGGCCGCGCCGCTCACCTTGATCTTGAACTGGTTGGGGCCGGTGACCGACAGGTTGCCGGTGATCGCCGCCATCGTGCCGACGGTGGTGGCCGTCCCCGGGGTGAGGGTGCCGCCGGAAACCGTGACGTTGCCGGCGTAGGTGCCGGCGCCGGTGAGGGTGGCGCCGGCGGGGACCGTCACGTCGCCGGTGACGGTGCCGTTGTCGGTGAGCGTCTGGGTGGCGCCGACGGTGAACCCGCCGGCCGCGGTGATGCCGGCGACGTTCAGCGCCCCGCCGGGGGCGACGGTGACGGCCGACGACGGGATGGTGTTGTTCGACGTGGCCGACGCCAGGGCGAGCACCCCGCCGGTGACGGTCGTCGTGCCGGTGAAGGTGTTGGCCCCGGTCAGCGTCTGCGTGCCGGGGCCGGTCTTGACCAGGTTCACGGTCGCGCCGGTGATGGCCCCGGCGAAGGAGAAGTTGCCGGCGGTGTTGATCGTGAGCGTCTTGGCGGCACCGCTGTTCATGGCCGTCGCGGTGCTCGAGGTGCCGTTGGCCACGTTGTCCGTCGGCTCGACCGTCAGCCCGCCGATCGTCTGGTCGAACCCGCCCAGGTCGAGCTGCGGCACGGCCAGGCTGGCCGGCTGGAACCCGCCGGACAGGACCGGCGAGCCGAACGTGACGACCGTGCCGACCGGCAGGGCGTTGGTGACGCCGCCGCGGACGACGCCCCGCTCGATGCGGGTGCCGCCGCTGTAGGTGTTGTTGGCGTTGGTCAGGGTGACGGTGTTGGAGCCTGTGGCCCCGGTCGCCCCGAGGGCGAAGGCCGCCTCGAACGGGCCGGAGATCGGCCCGCTCATGGTGAAGTTGTTGTTCCCGCCGATGCGGGCGTTGCCGATGAGCGTGACCGGGCCGGTGATCGTCCACCCCTTCATCCGCAGCGCCCCGTAACTGCCGTTGGCGACGCTCTCCGACCAGCCGGTGCCCGACAGGAAGATCGGGTTCGGGAAGTTCGTCGTGGCCGTGGTGTTGGCGTACAGTTGGCCGCCGCCGGCGGACGTGCCGTTGACGACGATCGTCGCCGTGGCCGGGACGCTGTTGATGGCGGTGTTCGTATTGATCGAGAACCGGTTGCCGTTGATGAAAATGTTACCGGTGAAG
>DASXAN010001156.1:0-6258 GCA_036406755.1 Gemmataceae bacterium | reverse complement strand
GGTTAGCCGCGACGCGGAGCGGAGCGCTCCGCTCCGCGTCGCGGCTAACCCTGCCATACGTTTTCCGATAAAATTCTGGCATCCGCGGCAAGGGGCAAGGCGGGAAAACGGAGGCGGCGATGGCGGAGTTCCGGACCGTGTGCCGGCTAGGCGAGCTGAAGCCGGGCGAGGGCAAGACGGTCGTCGTCGGCGAGAAGCTGATCGCCCTGTTCCGGGACGAGTCCGGGTGCCACGCCATCGACGACACCTGCCCGCACATGGGCGCGTCGCTGGCGGCCGGGCACTTGGAGGGCGGCGTCGTCACCTGCCCCTGGCACGCCTGGCGGTTCCGCGTCGCCGACGGCACCTGGGCCGACAACCCGCGGGTCAAGATCCCGTCGTACCCTGTCCGCGTCGTCGGCGACGACGTGCAAATCGAAGTCCCCGAGCCGAAGCCCCGCCCCACCATCGGAGGCGTCCCATGACCCGCCCGCTGCGCCGCCTGCTGCTGGCCGCCGTCGCCACGCCGCTGCTGTTCGCCGGCCACGCCAGCCCGCAGGTTCTGCCGCGGAACCGGCCGGCGGCCCGGCCGGCCCCGAGGCTGGAGCCGGTGGCCGAGACGAAGCTCCTCATGGAGGGCCTGCTCCAGGCGAACGTCCGCGGGCTGGAGAAGAACCTGCGGCAGCCGCCGGCCGACCAGGAGACGTGGACGTTCGTCCGCGGGCAGGCGCTGCTGGTCGCCGAGACGGGCAACCTGCTGATGCTGCGGCCGCCCAAGTCCGGCGGCCAGGACGCCTGGATGGAGGCGGCGGCCGAGTTGCGGACCAAGGCCACCGCCCTGGCGAAGACCGCCGCTGCCCGGGATGCCGACGGCGGCCGGCGGGCGCTGGCGGACCTGGCCGGTACCTGCAACCGCTGCCACCAGACGTTCCGGGTGAACGTGCAGATTACGCCGTTCCAGGCCGCGGCGGAGTAGGCGGCGCGGGGCGGCAAATGCTTGTTTTGCCGCCCGGGGCGGTTACATTAGCGTTCACCGCGGCCCGGCGGCCGGCAATCCGGGCGGGCCGGCGGCGAATCACCCGGTAGCGACGGTCCCGACCTACCGGCGGCCCTTCACCCGAGGCGCGAACTCATGTCCACGACCTCCAGCCCCCCGCCCGCGCACACCGGCACTGACCAGCGTGAGGTGCGCATTTTCTCGCACTCGACCCTGTTTTACTGGTGGCCGGTGTGGGTATGCGGATACGTCATCGCGATCCTGACGTACTTCGACGGCCACCGGCTGGCCATCCTTCCTCCGAACACGTCCATCGACCGCGTCGAGCGGAAAGGCGAAGTCCTCTACGAGCTGAACCCCCACGGGGGCACGTCCGAACAGTTGAGGCTGGCCGATCAGAACCCCGGCGCGACGCCGTTCCACTTGCGGGTGGCCCAGAACAGCCGCCTCGGGGCGATCTTCGTGGTCGTCCTGCTGCTGGTCATCCTGATTACGAGCGTCCCGCTCCGCGGCCTGTGGTCGGTCGTGGTGATCATCACCGTCGCCCTGTCAGCCATCATCCTGGCCCTGGCCGACCTGTGGGACAAGATCTTCGAGAGCTTGGGCCACCTGCACATCCACGCCAACCTGGCGTTCTACCTGTTCGTATCGACCGGCCTGCTAGCCATGTGGCTGGCGACGGTCTTCTTCTTCGACCGCCAGACGTACATGGTCTTTACGCCCGGCCAGCTGAGGGTCTGCCTGGAGATCGGCGGCGGCGAGACGGCCTACGACACCCAGGGAATGAGCATCCAGAAGCACCGGGACGACATGTTCCGGCACTGGATCCTCGGCCTGGGGTCCGGCGACCTGACGGTACGGACCAGCGGGGCGCAGGCGCACACGTTCGAGATGCACAACATTCTGAACGTCAGCTCAAAGCTGAAGGAGATCGAGGACATGCAGCGGGAGCGGCCGACCGTACAAGGCTGATGAAGAAATGACACAGGTCCCGTGGGACGCATGCGTCCCACGGGACCTGTTGAGCGCTACTTTTCTTTTTCCTTCTCGATCGGCTTCTTGACCGGCTGGAGGAAGAACGGGTGGCCGGACTTCTTATCCGCGGTCAGCTTGGCGGCCGCCTCCTCCGCGGCCGCCTTCTGCGGGTACTCGTACTCCTGCACCATCTGGTGCGAGTTGTTGAACACCCCCCAGACGACCCGCATCCGCACCACCTTCGGCACCCGCGCCCGCGACGGCCGCGGGGCCTTCGGCTTGGGCGGGGCCTTCTTCTTCTTGGGCTTCGGCTTCTCTTCCTCCTCGTCCTCGTCCCCCTCCTCGTCGGCCTCGCCCTCGGACGCTTCGGCCTCCTCGGCCTCGTCCTCATCATCGTCTTCGTCTTCATCCTCGTCTTCCGTCTCGTCCACCTCGTCGTCCGGCTTCTGCCGCTCGGCCGCCTCGCCCTGTTCGCGCAAGGCCCGCCGGTCGAGGGTGCGTCGGGAACGTGCCATGCCGTCGTCTCCTGTCCGCCGCGGGTCGGTCGCGGCCGGGGGTGGGATGCGGGGTCCGCGGTTAAGTTACCGGCGGGCTGGGGGTTGGCAAGTCGGCGGGAATAACGGCCGCCGGCCCGGCATCCTAACTACATTCGAGGAGGCGGCCGGTCGACATAACCGCCGGCCGTGACCTATGATACCGGAAATGAGCTCCGAATCCGCTCGCCGCGAGCCGCCGCACATGACGACCCTCCTCAGCCGACCCCCCCTGCGACCCCGGCACGAGATCTTCCGCGTCGAGCGCATCCTCCAGCCGGAAAAAGACTTGCCGCGCCGCGACCACAAGGTGATCGCCGTGCTGCCGGCGTACAACGCCGAGAGCACCCTCGCCGCCACTCTGGCCGACATCCCGGCCGGCGCGGTCGATGAAGTGATGTTGGTGGACGACGGCTCCAAGGACCGGACGGTGCAGGTGGCCCGGGAGATGGGCCTGACCGTCATCCAGCACCCCAAGAACCGCGGCTACGGTGGCAACCAAAAGACGTGCTACCGCTACGCCCTCCAGCACGGCGCGGACATCGTCGTCATGATCCACCCGGACTACCAGTACGACAGCCGGGTGATCCCGCACGCCGTCGGCATCATCGAGCTGGGCATCTGCGACGTGGTGCTGGGCAGCCGGGTGCGGTCGCGGCAGGAGGCGCTCGCCGGCGGCATGCCGTGGTGGAAGTACCTCGCCAACCGGGTGTTGACGTCGTTCGAGAACATGGCCCTGGGCCAGAACCTGGGCGACTTCCACTCCGGCTTCCGCGTCTACCGGCGGGAGGTGCTGGAGACGATCCCGTTCGAGAAGAACTCCGACGACTTCGTCTTCGACACGCAGTTCCTGGTGCAGGCGGTCCACTGCGGGTTCCGGCTGGGCGACATCCCGGTGCCGGTGCGGTACTTCCGGGAGGCGTCGAGCATCAACTTCAAGCGGAGCCTGCGGTACGGGCTGACGACGGTCGGCACCATCGGCCGGTGGTACGCGCACAAGCTGGGGCTGAAGTCGCCGCTCTTCCCGGCGAAGCGGTGACGGCCGTCAGTCGATGATCTTGTTCAGCGCGTACTCGACGATGGCCGACGCCCCGGCCTGCTTGAGCTGCGGCACGATCCGGCGAAGGACCACCTCCTCGATGATCACCACCACCTCGACCCCGCCGCCGGCCAGCGGCGAGACGGTCGGGTTCTGCGTCGGCAGGACCTTCAGCACCGCCGGCAGGTCGGCCTGATCCAGCACGTTCATCATCAGCCCGACCTTGCCCTCGGCCGCCATCGCCCCGCGGAGCATGAGCACAAGGTCGTCCATCTTTTGCCGCTTCCACGGGTCGGCGTAGGACTTCTCGTTGGCGATGAACCGGGTGGTGCTCTGCATCAGCTCGGCGACGATCCGCAGGTTGTTCGCCTTCAGCGAGCTGCCCGTCTCCGTGACCTCCACGATGGCGTCGGCCAGTTTCGGCGGCTTAACCTCGGTCGCCCCCCAGGAGAATTCGACGAGGGCCTCCACGCCCCGCTCGGCCAGCCAGCGGCGGGTGAGGTTGACGACCTCGGTGGCGATCCGCTTGCCTTGCAGGTCCTTGACCGTCTGCACGGGCGAATCGTTGGGTACGGCCAGGACCCACTTCACCGGCCGGCGGCTGACCTTGGAGAAGACCAGCTCGGCCAGCTCGAGCACCGTGGCGTCGTTTTCGAGCACCCAGTCGTGGCCGGTCAGGCCGCAGTCGAAGGAGCCGTCCTCGACGTACCGCGGCATCTCCTGGGCGCGGACCAGGGTGCACTCGATCTCGGGGTCGTCGACCTGGGGGTAGTACGACCGGCTGGTGTACGTGATCTTGTACCCGGCCTTGCGGAACAGGTCGGCGGTCGCCTCCTGGAGGCTGCCGGCGGGGAGGCCAAGTTTGAGTGTCGGGGATGACATTCCATTTCTCTGACGCAATGACGAATGACGAAGTACCCAATGACGAAGGAATGCCGAAACCCGAATGACGAACCGAGCAACGACCATTCGGGCTTTGTGCTTCGGGTTTGCTTCGTCATTGGGTACTTCGTCATTCGTCATTTCTTGTAGACGGCGGCGGGGTCAAATACCTTTTCGCCGATCACCCGCACACCCGCCGGCGTCACCTCGCGGAAGAAGCAGCTGGCGTAGCCCTCGTGGCACGCCGCGCCGCCGACCTGCTTGACCTTCAGCAGCACCGTGTCAGCGTCGCAGTCGAGGAACACGCCGCGGACCTCCTGCACATGCCCGCTCTCCTCGCCCTTGCGCCAGAGCTTGTTGCGGGAGCGGGAGAAGTAGCACGCCCGGCCGGTGCGGACCGTCTCGTCGTACGCCTCGCGGTTCATCCAGGCGAGCATCAGCACCTGGCCGGTGTCGGCGTCCTGGGCGACGGCCGGGATCAGGCCGCCGGCTTTGTCGAAATCGGGGGTCATTGCTTTTCTTCGTTTCGCCGCGCGGCGCAGCCCAGCGTTCGTCTCGCTCGGCTGCGCCGCGCGGCGAAACGGGTCAATAGGTGATGAGACTGTACGTCTCGTAGTCCTTGAGCTTCGCCCGCCCCTTCAGGAACGTCAGCTCCACCAGGAACGCGCACGCCACCACTTGCCCGCCGGCCTGCGTCACCAACCGGGCGCCGGCCTCCATCGTCCCGCCGGTGGCCAGCACGTCGTCCACCAGCAGCACCCGCCCGCCGGTCGAGATGCCGTCGGCGTGCATCTCCAGCTCGGCGCTGCCGTACTCCAGCTCGTACTTGAGCGAGTACGTGCGGTACGGCAGCTTGCCCGGCTTGCGGAGCGGCACCAGCGGCTTGTGCAATCGCAGGGCCAGCGGGGCGGCGAACAGGAAGCCGCGGGCTTCGGCGGCGGCGATGGCGTCGATCGGCCGGCCGTCGAAGTGCACCCCGATCCGGTCGATGGCGTTGCGAAACGCGATCGGGTCGGCCAAGAGCGGCGTGATGTCCTTGAATACGATCCCCGGCTTGGGAAAGTCGGGGATGTCGCGGATGAAGGCTTTCAGGTCCATCGTGGTGCCTCGGCGGCCGGCGGCCGTATAACACGGTACGGATTCCCCGCTTGCGAGGCAACCATGCCGCTCACCGTCCGCACCGCGACGCCGGCCGACGTGGCTGTGATCGTCGAATACAACTGCCGGCTGGGCCGCGAAACCGAGCACACCGAACTCGACCCGGCGACCGTCGCCGCCGGCGCCGCCGCCGCCATCGCCGACCCGGCCCGCAAGGGGCCGTACTTCCTGGCCTGCGACGGGGACGATGTTGTCGGCCAGACGCAGGTCACGTTCGAGTGGTCGGACTGGCGGAACGGTTGGTTTTGGTGGGTGCAGAGCGTCTACGTGCGGGCCGACTACCGCGGCCGGGGCGTATTCCGCACGCTGTACGAGCACGTCCGCCAGCAGGCGCGGCAGGCGGGCGATGTCGTCGGCGTGCGACTATACGTCGAGCGGGACAACCGACCGGCCCAGGAGACCTATCGCCGGATGGGGATGACCGAGCTGCCCTTCTTCTTGATGCAGGAATTGCTCGCCTAACCTGCCAACCGGGCAGTCGGTTCGCGCCGGACGTGAAGTCAGATCAAGAACACCACTTTGCCCGAGCGTCCAGAAACGGTCTTCTTGGTCATCTTGGTGTTCTTGCGTGCACTAATTTCGGGCAAGTGTTGCCTACTTGCCAGGCAATGCCCGTAGCGACAATTCCAGCTCTCGACTGACGCCCGATTTGCCGGCCTTGCCGATCGTGGCGATTACGCCGGCGCCGCCGCCCC
>DASXAN010001155.1:0-4310 GCA_036406755.1 Gemmataceae bacterium | reverse complement strand
GTCGTTCACGGGCGGGGTGCGGGTGGCGGCGGCCGACGTGGACGGCGACGGGTTCGCCGACATCATCACGGCGGCCGGCCCCGGCGGCGGCCCCCACGTCGAGGTCTTCAGCGGTTTGACCGGCCAGTTGATCCGGTCGTTCTTCGCCTATAGTGCCGCCTTCACTGGCGGGGTGTACGTGGCCGCGGGGGACGTCAACGGGGACGGCCACCCGGACATCGTCACCGGGCCCGGCGAGGGCGGCGGGCCGCACCTGCGGGTGTTCGACGGCACCAGCAACGGTGGCCTGCTGGAGGAGACGATGGCCTTCAAACCGGGGACGGCCGGCTCCGGCGGGCAGATCACCTCCACGACCGTGTGGACGAACGGGCTGCGAGTGGCCACGACCGACTTCAACCAGGACGGGGCGGCCGACATCATCGTTGGCCCGGGCCGCGGCCAGCCGCCACTGCTCCGCATCTTGGACGGCAAGACCTTGACCGGCCTGCTGTCCCCGGACCCGACGACCGTGTTCGACCCCGGCTTCCTCGGGGGCATCTTCGTCGCCGGCAGCTGAGCGGCCTTGCGGGGCGTCCGAAATCCGAATATCGAATCCCGGAAGGTTGCTTACGGGGTCGGTATTCGGATTTCGCGTTTCCGCGGGTGGCTCGTGGCCGTTCCGGAAGTGGTGATCGTCGGCGGCGGGTTCGGCGGGCTGTACGCCGCCCGTGGCCTGGCCGTCGCACCGGCCCGCGTCACGCTCGTCGACCGTCGGAACTTCCACCTGTTCCAACCGCTGTTGTACCAGGTCGCCAGCGGGTCGCTGTCACCGGCCAACATCGCCGCCCCGCTGCGGTCGATCCTCCGCCGCCAGCCGAACGCCCGCGTCCTGCTCGGCGAGGTCATCGACATCGACGTCGCCGGGCGGCGGGCGGTCCTTGCGGACGGCGCCCTGCCCTACGACTTCCTCGTCCTAGCGACCGGGTCGTCGCACTCCTACTTCGGCCATCCGGACTGGGAACCGGTGGCCCCGGGGTTGAAGACGGTCGAGGACGCGACGGAGATCCGCCGGCGGGTGCTGCGGGCGTTCGAGGCGGCGGAGCGGAGCGGCGACCCGGCCGCCATCCGCGGTTGGTTGACGTTCGTCATCGTCGGGGGCGGGCCGACGGGCGTCGAGCTGGCCGGGACGGTCAGCGAACTGGCCCGGCACACGCTCCGCGGCGACTTCCGCTCGATCGACCCGGCCGCGGCCCGAGTGCTTTTGGTCGAGGCGGCCGACCGGGTGTTGCCGCCGTACCGGCCGGCGTTGTCGGCGAAGGCCCGACACGGGCTGGAGCAGCTCGGCGTCGAGGTCTGGACCGGCGGCGTCGTGACCGACGTGCGGCCGGGGGCGGTGACGGTCAAGTGCGGCGACCGGACGGAGGTGGTTCGGGCCGAAACGGTCGTCTGGGCCGCCGGCGTGCAGGCGTCGCCGCTGGGCAGGCGGCTGGCCGCGGCCGCCGGGGCGGAAGCGGACCGCCAGGGGCGGGTCTGGGTTAACCCCGACCTGACTGTGCCGGGCCGCCCGGAGGTCTTCGTGATCGGCGACCTGGCCGCGGTGCGGCAGGCAGCGCCGTCGCAGCCGCCCGGGTCGGCGCACGCGGCCGGGGCGGGCGCGCCGCCGACGCTTCCGGGCGTCGCCCCCGTGGCCATGCAGGAGGGCCGGTACGTCGCCGCGGCGATCCGCCGCCGGCTGCGAGGGGAGGCTGTCCGGCCGTTCCGCTATCACGACAAGGGGAGCATGGCAACCATCGGCCGGGCGACCGCCGTGGCCGACCTGGGGTGGGTCCAGTTCGACGGCTACCTGGCGTGGCTGACGTGGCTGTTCATCCACATCCTGTACCTGGCCGGGTTCACGAACCGCCTGTTGGTGCTGGTCCAGTGGGGGTGGAGCTACGTCACCCGCAACCGCTCGGCCCGCCTCATCACGAACGAGTCCGCCCGCCCGCTGAAGCTGTTGCCGCCGCCCGACGCGCCGTCAGCCGTTTGATTCGTCGGCGAGGTCGTCGCGGGCCGCGACGGCCCGCTTGAGTGCCTGCCGGCCGGCGGGCGTGAGCCGGTAGCAGCCGGGCACCCGGCCCGGTGCCGCGCCAGCTGTCGATCCTGCGTTGACCTCGACCCAGGCGGCCGCCAGCAGGGCGCCGTGTCGTCGGGTCAGCTCGGCGTCGCCATCCTCCCAGGACATGACGCGATCCGCCCAGGCGGTGCGGTCGACGCCGCCGGCCGCCTGGTAGTGAGCGAGCAACCGTAATAGCCGATCGTCCGCCATCAATTGCCGCCATTCCTCGTCCATTCGACAGTCCTCGTCGGCATCAGGCTCTGGCATCGGAATATCGGCCGCTCCCCGGCCACGGCCCGAACTGGCGGGCTGCGATGCGGTGGCACAATCGGGCGCGTCGGTCCGGCCGTGCCGGTCGTCGGCGACGCGCCGTGCAGTTGGCAGCCGTACATCGGTGGACGGCTATCGACCGAGCGATCTGCCGACCGGGCTGCGTGCGGCGGACTCGACGCCGTGCCCAATTACACGGCAGAAAAGGACTTGTTGACCGCCGAATGTGGCTCGACTACGGTAATAGCTGTCTCGCCACGGAAGGCCCGTCGTCTCAGGGGACTGTCCGTGCCACGTCGTCCGGTCATCGGCATCGCCACGCAAACGCAGGAAGCCGTGCCGGGGCAGCTGCCGCGCTGCTGGATCATGTCCCAGAAGTACGTCCAGGTCCTTTGCTCGTACGGGGCCGTCCCCTGGCTCGTGCCCTTGTTGCCCGGTGACCCGGCCACGTTGCGCGAGGTCTACGAGCGACTTGACGGCGTATTCCTGACCGGCGGCGTGGACGTGGACCCGTCGCACTACGGTGAGCAGAGGCACCCGAAGTGCGGCCACACCGACCCGGAGCGCGACGCCGTCGAGATGATGTTCGTCCGCTGGGCATTGGCCGACTATAAGCCGCTCCTGGCCGTCTGCCGCGGGTTCCAGGTGCTCAACGTCGCCTGCGGCGGGACGTTGTTCCAGGACGTTGCCAGCCAGTGCCCCGCGGCCATCAAGCACGACCACTTCCCGACCGCGGCCGGCACGCCGACGCGCGACTACTTGGCGCACGACATCCGCGTTGATCCGCGGACCCGGCTGGGCCGTTGCCTCGGAGCCGAGCAGGTGCCGGTGAACTCGATGCACCACCAGGGGATCAAGGCCCTGGCCCCGGCCCTCGTCCCGTCGGCGTGGGCACCCGACGGGCTGATCGAAGGGGCGGAGGGGGCCAACGGGCATTACGTCGTCGCCGTCCAATGGCACCCGGAAGAGTTGACGGCCCAGGACGGCCAGCGGCGACTATTCACCGAATTCCTGGCAGCGGCCGGGACGTGACTCGCCCCCGATGCACCGCGAATACCACCGCTGGTTCAGCCCCAGCCTGCACCGGGATATGGAGTTGCTCGTCTTCGGCCACGCCGGAGCGCGGGTCCTCGTCTTCCCCACATCCAAGGGCCGATTCCACGAGTGGGAGGACCGCGGCATGGTCGCCGCCTTAGGGAACCACCTCGCCCGCGGCTGGCTCCAGCTGTTCTGCGTGGACTCGGTGGACGCCGAGAGCTGGTACGCCTACCACCTGCACCCGGGCGCCCGGGCTTGGCGGCAGGAGCAGTACGACCGCTACCTCGGCACAGAGGTGTTGCCGCTCACCCGGCACAAGAACCCCAACCCATACCTGATCACCACCGGGGCCAGCCTCGGGGCGTACCAGGCGGCCAACTTCGCCCTCCGCCACCCGGACCAGGTCGGGCGGGTGCTGGGCCTGTGCGGCGTCTACGACATCCGCCGGTTCACCCACGGCTTCTATAACGACACGGTGTACTTCCACAACCCGATCGACTTCGTCGCCGGCGAGCACGACCCGGGGCGGCTGGATCAACTCCGGCGGCTGGACATCATCCTGACGGCCGGCCGGACCGACCCGCTCCGCCACGCCACCGACGACTTTTCGCACCGGCTGTGGGGTAAGGGCATCTGGCACGCGGTGCGAATCTGGGACGGGTTCGGGCACGACTGGCCGTACTGGCGGCGGATGGTGCCGCTGTACATCGGCGGGCACGATTAAGAGTCAGGTGGTTGGGTGGTTAGGTGGTTCAAGCAGGCGGTAGTCACTGACTGCCCTATTGGGTCCCCAGCGCACGTGGGCCAACCACCCAACCACCGACTCCGGGAGGAGAGCGCTTGACTACCCCGCTGAAAGTCGGCCTTCTGGTCGGGCGCGAGTGGTCGTGGCCGCCGGCGTTCATCGAGGCGGTCGAGCGGCGCG
>DASXAN010001154.1:0-8985 GCA_036406755.1 Gemmataceae bacterium | reverse complement strand
TCGATTCCGCTGACCGGTCTGGTCGGACTGCTCAGCCTGGCAGCACTTGCCGCCGCCGACCCGCCGGCCGGGCCGGCCTACGAGATTGTGCTGTGCTCTCGCCACTCGGAGGTTCTGCCGAATCGCACTCGGGAGGCCCAGACCGGCGGCGGGTCGATCGTGGTCGAGCAGCCTGAGCCCCACACCATCGTCGTTACCATGAGCGGGTCGGCGGTGGCAGCATCCGACTGCCACGGGGCGGCCGCGGGAATCGACTTCCGCCTGGACCAAGACCTGGAAATCATCCCGACCCGCGCCGGGGTCCGGCCGCCCCGGGTCGGCATGGTCGGGCGGGTGGTCGGGACGCTTCAGGTGACCGAGCCGGGCAAGGGCGACAAGCCGTGCGGCTCGGCCCCCGCCAAGTGCGGCAAGGCGTGCGGTAGCGCCGAACAAGGGCCGGCCACGGCCTGCCTGGCCGTCGGCCAAACGAGCCTGCTGGCCGTCAGCGTGGAGCCGTCGGCCGCGGCGTGCGGGCAGGAGATCGGGCTCAACCACCGCACCGGCCCGGTCGAAGCCGTGGCCGCAGCCGGCGGCTACCACTTGAGTGGGTCATTCCACATCGGTGTGAGTCAAGGCAAGGGTGTCTTCAACCGCCAATACGCCGTTGCCGACTTCGACCCGGCCCCGCAACTTGACGCCTTTTGGTCCGACGCCTTGAAGCCGTTCCGGGCCGTCTCGCGCCGCGACTTCGGGTTCAAGGTCGTCGTCCGGGTCGTCGAGGACGCGCCACCCATCGTGGAGAAGGGCCCCTGACTAGAGCCGGTTTCATAACTGTCTGATCGCAAGTGGCGGCCGCCGCCACGGCCGACCGGGCCGGCGCGTTCGAGAGGATCGGCGTCATGAATCGCACGGGCGGCGCCCCGAAGTCGCGGCTTCAAAAACTGCTGGACGCGGTCGAGCGGCTGGGGAACAAGGTGCCGAACCCGGCCGTGCTCTTCTTCATCCTGATTGCCATCGTGATCCTGCTCTCGCACGCGTTGCAAGCGGCGGGGGTCAGCGCCACCTACCAGCGGATCAATCCGCAGACCCACGCGGTCGAGGACGTCACGACCGCCGTCCGGAGCCTGTTGTCGGCGGACGGGATCCGGTTCATCTGCACGTCGGTGGTGCCGAACTTCATCAACTTCGGGCCGGTCGGGATCATCCTGGTGGCCATGATCGGCATCGGGCTCGCCGAACGGTCGGGGCTGGTCGGAGCTTCGGTCCGGAAGATCGTGCTCGTCGCACCGCCCAAGGCGATGACCGCAATCATCGTGACCCTTGGCGTGCTGTCGAGCATCGCCGCCGACGCGGGCTACCTGGTGTTGATCCCGTTGGGGGCGGCCGCGTTCCACAGCCTGGGGCGGCACCCGCTGGTCGGCCTGGCCGCGGCGTTCGCCGGCGTGGCCGCGGCGTTCGGTGCGAACGTCGTCGTCAAGCCGATCGACGGCATCCTCGCGGAGATGACCAACGACGCCATCCACATCGTGGACCCCGCCGGATCGATCCACCTGACCGCGAACTTCTATTTCGGCATCGCGTCGAGCGTGTTGCTCATCGCGGTCTGCACGGCCGTTACCGTTTGGGTCGTCGAACCTCGGCTCGGCGGTTACCAGGGGAACCCTCCGGCCGAAGGGGGCGACGGCCTCTCCGCGGAAGAGTCGCGCGGCCTGGCGTACGCCCTGCTTGCCGCGGTCGTCACCCTCCTCGTCATTTGCCTGTTGACCCTGCCGCCCGGCGCGCCGCTGCGCAACCCGACGACCGGCGAAATCATCGGCGACTCGCCGTTCATGGCCAGTCTGATCTTCTTCATCATGGTGGCGTTCGGGGTGACGGGTATCGCTTACGGCGTCGGCGCGCGGACGATCAAGACGGCCGACGACGCCATCGACGCGGTGACGAAAACGCTCTCGGACATGGGCGGCCTGTTGTTCTTGTTCTTCGTCGTCAGCCAGTTCGTCGCCTACTTCAACTTCAGCAACATGGGTACGATTCTGGCGGTCAAACTCGCCGACGCGCTCAAGCAAGCGAATCTCGGCAGCGTCCCCCTGCTGTTGGGGTTCATCCTGATCGGACTGCTGCTCAGCATTCCCGTCCCACAAATCCTGCCGAAGTGGGCCATGATGGCGCCGGTCTTCGTGCCCCTATTTCTGAAACTGGGGGTGGCGCCCGACGTGCTGCTGGCGGCGTACCGGGTCAGTGATGCGCCGCCCAACGTCATCAACCCGCTGCTGCCCCACTTCGCCCTGGTCGTCGGGTTCGCCCGGCGGTGGCAGGCCGACGCCGGCGTCGGGACGGTCGTGGCGACGATGCTGCCGTACGCGGCGGCAACCTTCGTCGCCTGGACACTGCTGTTCTTCGCCTGGTACTGGCTCGGACTCCCGTTCGGGCCGGGGTAGCGGCCCGCGACACGCCTACTCCTTCGTACCGATGGTCCGGCGGAAGCGGGCCAGCGAGACGCCGAAAAAAGCCGTGCCGATCAGGGCCAGGGCGATGAACTGCGGCCAAACAATGCCGAGGCCCGCCCCGCGATAAAGAATCCCCTGGGCCAGTATGACGAAGTGCGTGGTCGGCGCCGCCTGCATGACCTGTTGGACCCACTCGGGCATGCTCTCCCGCGGGGTCATCCCGCCGGAGAGCATCTGCAGCGGCAGCACCACCAGCATCAGCAGCAGGCCGAACTGCGGCATCGAGCGGGCGAACGTGCCCAGGAAGATGCCCATCGAGGTGGTCGCGAACAGGTGCAGCGCGGCGCCGCCCAGAAACAGCAGGACCGAGCCCTGGATCGGGACCGCCAGCAGCCCCCGCACGACGACGACCAGGGAGAAGGCGGACGCGGCGAGCACCACCAGCCCCATCGCCCACACCTTGCCGGTCATGATCTCGAACGGCGTCACCGGCATCACCAGCAGGTGCTCGATCGTGCCGCGCTCGCGCTCGCGGATCAGGGCGGCGCCGGTGAGCACGATCGACAGCATCGTGACGTTGTTGATCACCTGGACCACGGCGGCGAACCAGGACCGGTTCAGCTCGGGGTTGAAGCGCGCCCGCAAGGCCAGGTCCACCGGCGGTCGCGGGTCGGCGCGGTAGCGCCGGACGAACGCCTGCACCTCGCCGCTGACGATCGACTGGACGTAGCCGCTGCCGGTGAAGGCCTGGCTGACGCGGGTCGCGTCGACGTTCAGCTGGACCGCCGGCGACCGCCCGGCCAGCACGTCGCGCTGAAAGTTGGGGGGGATGTTGAGGGCGAAGGTGTCCAGCCCGGCGTCCATGCGGGCGTCCATCGCCGCCCGGGTAATCAGGACCGGCGGGAGGAAGAACGGCGGGTAGAAGGCGTCGGCGATCCGCGCCGACAGCGGCGACTGGTCCTCGTCCACGACGGCGATCGGCGCCTTGTTGAGGGTTTCCGGCAACGCCGTCGCGCCCGAATAGACCTGCACGGTGAAGGCGAAGACGATCAACACCAGCATCAAGGGGTCGCGGGCCAGCCCCCACAATTCCTTGACGCCCAGGTGCAGAATGTTCGACGCCCGCATGGCTCAAGCCTCCTGTTTCCTCAGCAGCGCCACGCTCAGCCCGAGCAGCACGGGGACGGCGACGAGCAGCGGGATGAACGAGCGGTACAGGTCGGCGAACCCCAGTTCCTTGGAGAAGGCGCCGCGGGAGATCGTCATGAAATGGGTGGTGGGGTAAACCTGCCCGATCAGGGCGCCGGCGCCTTGCAGCGAAGAGACCGGGTCGGTCATGCCGGAGAACTGGGTGGCGGGCAGGATGGTGAGCACCGCCGTGCCGAAGATCGCGGCGATCTGGCTGCGCATGAAGGTCGAGATCAACAGCCCCATCGCGGTCGCGCAGCCGACGTAGAGGATCGCCCCCGCGGCCAGGGCCGCAAAACTCCCCGTCAGCGGCACCCCGAAGACGACCACCGCCAGCGCCGTCAACAGCAGGAAATTGAGCACCCCGAGCGCCACGTAGGGGAGCTGCTTGCCCAGCAGGAACTCCGGCCGCGTCGTCGGCGTGACGTAGAAATTGATGATCGAGCCGAGTTCCTTCTCGCGGACCACCGAGAGTGTCGTCAGCATGGCCGGGATGAGCAGCAGCAGCAGCGGGATCACCCCCGGCACCATCGCCACCAGGCTCCTGACGTCGGGGTTGTAGCGGAACCGCGTCTCGATGGTGGCGGGCTCGGTCAGGCCGCCCCGGCCGTTGCGGCGGGCCACGTCGGCCAGCCAGCCGGCGTGCATGCCTTGCACGTAGCCCCGGATCGTTTCGGCGCGCTGCGGCATGGCGCCGTCGATCCAGACGCCGATCTGCACCGGCCGGCCGCGCCCGACGTCGCGGCCGAAGCCGGGGGGGATCTCGACGGCCATGCTGATCTCCCCCGACCGCATGCGCCGGTCGAGGTCTTCGTAGTCGGCGATCGGGGGCCGTTCGGTGAAGTACCGCGAGCCGGCCAGGTTGAGCACGTAGCCGCGGCTGGCGGTCGTCTGGTCGCGGTCCAGCACGGCAAAGGTCAGGTTCTCCACGTCCATGTTGATGCCGTAGCCCATGATGACCATCAGCAGTACGCTGCCGAGCACGGCGAACGTCAGGCGGATCGGGTCGCGGCTCAGCTCCAGCGCCTCGCGCCGGCTGTAGCTCAACATCCGTCGAGGGCTGAACCGGGCGCCCGGGCCGGTCTCGCCGGCACCCGACTCGCCTGCCGGGGCCGGCACGGCCGGCACGGCTTGCCCCGCCGCCGGCGGCGGGCCGGCGCCTCGGTCCCCGGCCGCCGCTTCTTCCAGGTAGCCGATGAAGGCGTCTTCTAGCGTTGCCGCGCCGCGCTTCTCGACCAGTCCGGCCGGCGTGTCACTGACCAGCACCCGGCCGGCGTGCATCAGCGAAATGCGGTCGCACCGCTGGGCCTCGTTGACGAAGTGGGTGGAGATGAAGATGGTGACCCGGTCGCGGCGGGCGAGGTCGATCAGCAGCTCCCAGAAGGAGTCCCGCGCCACCGGGTCCACGCCCGAGGTCGGCTCGTCGAGGATCAGCAGCTCGGGCCGGTGGATGACCGCCACCGCCAGCGACAGACGCTGCCGCTGACCGAGGGGGAGGGCGTCGGGCAGCGCGTCGATGACCTGTGTCAGGCCGAAGCGCCGGGCCGCCGCCTCAACCAGCTCCGGGATTTCCGCCTTCGGGACCTGAAACAGCCGCGCGTGCAGGACTAGGTTCTGCCGCACCGTCAGCTCGGAGTAGAGCGAAAAGGCCTGCGACATGTACCCCACCCGCCGGCGGGTCGCGAGGTCGTGGGCATCGACCTCGTGGCCGAACAGCCAGGCCCGCCCGTCGCTGGCCGGCAGCAGGCCGGTCAGCATCTTCATGGTCGTCGTCTTGCCGCAGCCGTTGGAGCCGAGGAAGCCGAAGATCTCGCCCCGCTCGATCCGGAGGGTGACGTGATCGACCGCCGTAAAATCGCCGAAGCGCTTGGTCAGGCCCCGCACCTCGATGGCCACCTGGCCGTCGCCCGCCGCCCGGGGCGGGATCTCCACCTTCCGGTGGCCCCGCCGCTTCTCCTCCGGCAGCAGGGCGATGAAGGCCTCTTCCAGGGAGCCCGTGCCGGTGCGGCCGAGCAACTCCCGCGGCGTGCCGGTGGCGAGCACGCGGCCGTCGTCCATCGCCACCAGCCAGTCGAACGCGGCGGCCTCGTCCATGTAGGCGGTCGCCACCAGGACGCTCATGCCGGGCCGGTCGGCGCGGATGCGGCCGATCAGCTCCCAGAACTGGCGGCGCGACAGCGGATCGACCCCGGTGGTCGGCTCGTCGAGGATCAACAGGTCCGGGTCGTGGATCAGCGCGCAACACAGGCCCAGCTTCTGTTTCATCCCCCCGGACAGCTTGCCGGCCGGCCGGCCGGCGAAGGGGGCCAGGCCGGTGCCCGCGAGGAGGTCGGCGATGCGGCGGTCGCGTTCGCGGCGGCCGTGGCCGAACAGCCGGCCGAAGAAGTCCACGTTCTCGAAGATCGACAGCGTCGGGTACAGGTTCTTGCCCAGGCCCTGCGCCATGTAGGCGATCCGCGGAGAAACCGCCCGGCGGAAGCCCGCGTCCGTCATGGCGCCGCCGAGCACCTCGACCCGCCCCGTCTGCACCCGGCGGGCGCCGGCGACCAGCGACAGGAGGCTTGACTTGCCGACGCCGTCCGGGCCGATCAGCCCGACCATGCAGCCGGCCGGCAGGTCGAGGCTGACCGCGTCGAGGGCACGGGTCTTGCCGTACCGCAAGCCGACGTCCGTCAACCGCGCCACCGGCGCCGGGCCGGGGGGGCCCCCGCGTCGGGGGGCGGGACTAGTCATTGCGGCAGCCGGACCTCCAGACGGGCGGGCCATTCGGCCTGAGGGTCGAGCCGTACAAAGGCCATGCCCGGCAGCCCGGTCTTGACCCTGGGTTTGTGTTTCTTGAGCAGCTCCGGGTCGATGCGGGCCCTGATCCGGAACATCAGCTTGTCCCGCTCCTCGGCCGTCTCCACCGTCTTGGGGGTGAACTGGGCGACGTCGGCAACGAAGGACACCTGGGCCGGGATGACGTACTGCGGGGCGGCGTCGAGCACCAGCCGGGCCTCGGCCCCCATCCGAACCCGACCGGCTTGAGCCGTGGGGAGGAAGAAGGTCATGTAGACGTCCGAGATGTCAATCATGTTGAGCATCGTCCCGCCCGCGGTGAGCACCTCGCCGGGCTGGGCGACGCGGAACTGCACGCGGCCGTCGCGGGACGCCCTCAAGGTGCTGTCGTTAATGTCCACCTTGAGTCGTTCGATCCTCGCCTGCGCCGAACCCACGGCCGCTTCCGCTTCGATGACCTGCGATTTGGCCGTCGCGATGGCGGCGTTCGATCCGGCCACGTTCGCCTTGGCGCTGTTGACGGCCGCTTGGGCGCTGAAGTGGTTGGCCTTCGCGGTGTCGAAATCCTCCGGTGTGATGGCATTCGTCCGAACCAGGCTTTCCACGCGGGCGAGTCTCTTGCTTGCGAGGTCGAGTTCGGCCTCGCGCTGCTTCACGACGGAGTCTGCCGCGTCCTTCTCGCTCTCGCGCGCGGCCACCAGGTGCCTGGCCGTCTCCACGGCCGTTTGTGCCCGCCGCAGTTCGGCCTGGGCTTCCCGGCGCTGGGCCTCGAGCACGTCGGTGTCCATCCGGGCGAGGGCCTGGCCGGCGGTGACAAAGTCGCCCTCGTTCACCAGAACGTCCACGAGGCGGCCCGCCGTCTTCGTGGCGATGTTGATCTCCACCGCCTCGATGCGGCCGTTGCTGCCGGCGAAACCCTCCGGCAGCTTCGGCGGCTGGTACAGCTTCCACCCGAGGACGGCGACGCCGCCGGCTAGGATCACCGCCGTCAACAGTAGCCACCTTCGCGTGGTCATCGTGAGCTCCGGTTCACTGCTCCGGCTCGGGCTTCTCACCGGCCCTATCCCAGATCTCTCTCGCTTCGGGCCAGGTCAGCACGCCGTCTTGCACGGCGGCATCCCACGCGGGCTGAAGCTGCGGGTTCTTCTCAACCAGCGCCTTGGTCTTCTCGAACAACCGGGCACTGACGGGTCTGTTCCTGTACCACTTGTAGAGTGGCACGGCAGCGGCGAAGAAGGCAATCGCCACCAGACCGAGGACGACGCCAATCTGTTTCTTCCGGCGATTCACTCGAACTCCCTCCCAGGGCGTAACGATACTCGATGAGTTATGCCTCCAGCGTCGCCAGGGCCACGGCCAGCCGGCAGCCGTCGGCGAACTCGGGCAGGTCCACGTACCCCTCGACCGTGTGGACCTCGTTCTGCCCGAGGCCGAAGGTCACCGTCGGCAGCCCGTGCTTGACGAGCCAGTTGGCGTCCAGGCCGCCGTTGGAAAGCACAGTCGTCTGGCTCATGACGGCAGCCCTGCCAGGGTGTCGGGCCGGCCGCCTTCGGGGTCAGGGCGGTAGCAGGAGCGGCACCAGGGTGACGCAGACGGCCAGGACGATCAGGGAGAACGGCACGCCGACGCGCACGAAATCCCCGAACGTGTAGTCCCCCGGGGTGACCACCAGCGTGTTCACCGGCGACGAGACCGGGGTCATGAACGCCGTCGAGGCGGCCAGCGCCACGATCATCGCGAACGGGTAGGGCGACGCCCGCAGCTCGCCCGCGACGGCCAGCGCGACCGGGGCCATCAGCACGGCGGTGGCGGTGTTGGAGATGAACATCCCCAAGACCGCGGTGACGGCGAAGAGGGTCGCGAGCACCGCGCGAATCCCCGCCCCGCCGGTCAGGGCCCGCAGGCCGTCGGCCGCCAGCTCGACGCCGCCGGTCCGCTCCAGGGCGGCCGAGAACGGCAGCATGCCGACGATCAGCACGATGGTCTTCCAGTCGATCGAGCGGTAGGCGCTCGGCAGGTCGGTGACGCCCAAAGCGCCCATCAGCAGGCACCCGAGCAGGGCGGCCTGGACGTTGGGGATCAGCCCGCTGACCATGAGGGCCACGACCAGCAAAAGGCAGGCGACCGCGTGCGGCGCCTTGCCGGCGACCGGGAGCACCTCCTCGACCTCGGCCGGCAGGTTGAAGACGACCAGGTCCCGGCCGTCGGACTGCGCGTTCCGGATGGCACGCCAGGGGCCGATCACCAGCAGCGTGTCGCCGACGTTCAGTTCCTGGTTCTGCGGGCCGCGGTCCAATGCGGCCCCGCCGCGCCGCACGCCGATCACCGTCAGGCCGTACCGGTCGCGGAACCGGGCCCCGGCCACCGTCCGGCCGACCAGGTCGGAACTCGCCGGCAGGATCGCCTCGGCCATGCCGATCTCCTGCGACCGGTCGGTGAAGTAGGCGCCGGTGAGCGGCAGCGGTTCCAGGGCGTACTTGTCCCGCAGCGCCTCGCCGTCGGCGCGCGGCGTGAACAGGTCGACGAGCAGCACGTCGCCGGCGCGCAGCTCGGTCTCCGCGGTCGGCTGGATGAGCGATCGGTCGCGCTCGAT